>JBFIGS010000001.1:0-43360 GCA_041602195.1 Sediminicola sp.
CAGATAAAAAAGAACTGTTTTTGCATTTTTATGATAGATTTTTTCTGCAAATAGCAAGGGTGCTCCTTCTGTATTGATCACTTGGGAAGTAAATTCCAAGTCCGCAAACAATTCTTGACATTTGGTTAGATTGGCTTGAATCTGTTCTGGAAAATGGCCGTCATTTGGTATTTCCAAGAAGGATCTTAATTGCAGGACGGCCTCTGGAAAATATTCCTGTGATAAATTGAGTACTTCTTCTTTTGAAAGGGTTTGGGAGTGACCAATGACCGCAAATAAAGAAAACAAGAGTAGGAGAATGATTGATTGATTTCTTGTCTTTTTCATGAGCTTTTAGTTATTCCTGTTCTTGAAGCATTTTAATTTCATCCCTTAATTTGGCTGCTTGCATAAAATCAAGCTCCTTGGCCGCTTTTTCCATGGCCTTTCTTTTATCCCTTATGATCTGTTCCTTCTGCTCCGTTGTAATATATTTTAGGTCCGGTTCTGCGGCCCGCATTTCTTCCTTCTCAAAATGGTAGGCGGAGACCGAGTTTTTTGTCAGGGCGTTGTCCAGGCTTTTGTTCAGTGCCACGGGCACTAAATTGTTCTCGGTATTGTAGGCTATTTGTTTTTCCCTTCTATAATTGGTTTCATCTATGGTTTTTTGCATACTGGCAGTGATCTTATCGGCATACATGATAGCCCGACCGTTAAGATTTCTAGCTGCCCTTCCCACAGTCTGGGTCAAGGACCGTGAACTACGAAGGAATCCTTCCTTGTCTGCATCTAAAATGGCCACCAAAGAGACTTCTGGCAAATCTAATCCCTCTCTTAACAGGTTGACCCCAATAAGCACATCAAAAATACCCTTTCGTAGATCCTGCATGATTTCAACGCGTTCCAAGGTGTCCACATCACTATGGATATAGCGACATCTTACACTGATCCGCGTCAAATATTTCGCAAGCTCTTCCGCCATCCGCTTGGTCAAAGTGGTGACCAGGGTTCTTTCATCTCTTTCTACCCGCAGTTGTATCTCCTCAACAAGATCATCGATTTGGTTTTGGCTGGGGCGTATTTCAATAATTGGATCCAAAAGTCCAGTAGGGCGAATGACCTGTTCTACATATACCCCTTGACTCAATTGTAATTCGTAATCCGCAGGGGTGGCACTCACGTAAATTGTCTGGTTCTGTAAGGCTTCAAACTCTTCAAACTTTAAAGGTCTGTTATCCATGGCGGCCGGTAATCTAAAGCCATAATCAACCAAATTTACCTTTCTAGATCTATCGCCACCGTACATGGCGTGAACCTGTGGAATGGTAACGTGGCTTTCGTCGATCACCATAAGATAATCGTCTGGAAAATAATCCAACAGGCAGAAAGGTCGAGTTCCAGCTTGCCTTCCATCCAGATAGCGGGAGTAGTTTTCAATTCCAGAACAATACCCCAATTCCCTGATCATCTCCAAATCAAAATTGGTGCGTTCCTCCAAACGTTTGGCCTCTAGAGGCTTCCCAATTTCTTGAAAATAAGCGATCTGCTTAACCAGGTCATCTTGGATTTGATGAATGGCATTCTGCAAGATGTCTGGAGAGGTGACAAACATGTTTGCAGGGTAGATATTAAGGTTTTCGTATATCTCCACCACCTTGTTCTTAAATGGATCAAACGCTTCTATTTCTTCTATCTCGTCACCAAAAAAATGGATTCTAAAAGCATGGTCTGCATAACTGGGGAATACATCCACAACATCGCCCTTGACCCTAAAATTACCGTTCCTGAAATCGGCCGTAGTTCGGGAATATAAACTCTGCACAAGTTGATGTAAAAATTTTGTCCTTGAAATGACCTGGTCCTTATGAATAGAGATCACATTTTTCTGAAATTCCACGGGGTTTCCAATTCCGTACAGGCAAGAGACTGAAGCCACTACTAAAACATCTCTTCGCCCAGAGAGTAGGGAGGAGGTTGTACTTAATCTCAGCTTTTCAATATCCTCATTAATGGAGAGATCCTTTTCAATATAAGTACCTGAGGTAGGAATATATGCTTCTGGTTGGTAATAATCGTAATAAGAAACAAAGTACTCAACAGCATTCTCTGGAAAGAACTGTTTGAATTCCGAATACAGTTGGGCTGCCAATGTTTTATTATGTGCCAAAACCAAGGTAGGCTTTTGAACAGACTCAACTACGTTGGCGACAGTAAAGGTTTTACCAGATCCAGTGACACCCAACAGGGTTTGGTACTGTTCCTTGGAATGAATTCCTTCAACCAATTCCTTTATGGCCCTGGGCTGATCTCCGGTAGGTTTAAATTCCGATACTACTTTGAACTTCATCCTGTAAAATTACGAAAGAAGGATGGTTAATGCAGTTCAAGGGAACTAATTTTAACGTATCGTTTGTATCTTAAATGGTTTAAAAAAAACTTGTGTGGAAGAACTTCTCCCGACAAAATGAATTTTAACACCTTCACCAATATTATAAATCCCGCTTTTTCAACAAGGCATAGGACCCGTAAATGAAACAACTGGTCCAGAACAGCACTATGAGTATTTCATACCAGTGAACTACATAATCCATGTTGAATTCTTCGCCAATTTGCTTGGCCACGGATTGGACCGCACCCAATCTTGAAAACGGTTCTTTTAATAAGTTGGACATGGATTCCAATGGAAGGAAATCCAAGACTTTTTCAGAAGCCTCTTTGCCCATAAGTCCCCATACAAGAAAACGGATTCCCAAATTTTCAAAAATGGCCCACAGAATCAAAAAACCCAGGGCAAATGCAGAGCGTTTCACCAAGATGCCCAAAAAGAGACAGAAGGAAAAGAAGCCTACCAACTTTATAAAAAATGCGAATAAATATTCCAGTTCTGAAAAGATGATGGAGATTTCATTATAATCAGAATAGACCAGACCCAAGATCAAAGAGACCACAAAAACAAAAATAGTGGACACCAAGGAAAATGAGATCACTGTTAGGAATTTTGACAGTACAAATTCCTTTTTTGACAGGCCGTCTATAAGATTTTGTTTTATCGTTTTGTTGCTGTATTCATTGGCCATCATAGATACTATGACTATAGCCAGGAACAGTTTAAAAATGGCAGTGATGTACGTGTTGAAATGCCAGATATAAGGAAAATTGAAAATGCCCTGTTCCGCCAAATGAAACTTAATGGGGCCGATATCAAATTTAACTGCCGCTATCAAGGCTATTGAGGTGAGCAAGATAAAATAAGATATGATCAGGGCCTTACTCGCCCTATTGTTCCAAAGTTTTATAAATTCTATTTCTAACAATCTTTTCATAATCAAGGTGGTTGTCTCTTAACAAGAGGTTGGTTGGGATGCTTATTTAGTTGGCGTTGACCAGTTGTGGTGCGTTTTTTGTCAAGGTCAAAAATTGTTCCTCCAGGCTTTCCTTACGCTTTACCATATGGGAAAGCACAATGCCCTTTTTAAAGAGTTGTGCGTTGAGATCCTCTGCAGCTAGATCTTCGGATAGAAAGGCAGTGATGAGTCCATTTTCCTCTTTGATGGCACTAAAATGGGGGTCTTGTTTTAAATAATCGCCCAAACCCTTTAGGTCGCTGGTTTTAAGTTCAAAAAAACCGTGACTTCCCAGCATACCGTCTACAGGCCCTGAATATAACTTTTCCCCCTTTCTTAGGATCACAACATGGCTGCAAACCTTTTCTACTTCATCCAACAAGTGTGAGGCTAATAGGATGGTGGTTCCTTGGGAGGCAATTTCTTTGATGATCTGCCGTATTTGATGGATTCCTTGAGGATCCAATCCATTTGTAGGTTCATCCAGAATTAGTATCTCTGGGTCGTTCAACAGGGCAGAGGCTATTGCCAGCCGTTGTTTCATGCCTAACGAATAGGTCTGGAATTTACTGTTTTTCCTGTCGAGGAGGCCTACCATTTCCAGCTTTTCCTCTATCTTGACAGTACTTACATTTTTTATTTTACAGACCAGTTTTAGGTTCTGTACAGCCGTCATGTAAGGATAGAAATTAGGACGTTCTATGATGGCGCCAACCTTTTTAAGTGCGTCGTGGGTGGAAACACTTCCATTGAACCAATCAAAAGTACCACTGGTTTTATTGACAACATTCAATACAATACCCAAGGTTGTTGATTTTCCGCTTCCATTGGGTCCTAGTATTCCATATACATTACCTTTTTCAATGGTAAATGATAGGTCTTTTACAGCGGTGAGATGCCCAAATTTTTTAGTCAAATGGCTTACAGAGAGAATGGTTTCCAAAATCGGATTTGTTTTTGCATTGTTTATAGTAACTTGACGAAGAAATGCTTATTTTGTTACAATTAAACATCCCCTAAAATTATTAGTCTAGAATGTCGGAACGATTAATGTCAAAGAAAAAGCCAGCATTTCCAATAAATGCCAAGCTAGATGCGTATTTACATCACTACAGCAGAAAAATTGAAATCCCTATTTTTTACGATGACCTTTTGCGCTTTAATGGATCGGTAGTGGTGTATGATAAAAACGAGGAAGATACGATGTGGATTAGGGTTTATTATTCGGAATACGAACGCCAGGAAATAGATATAAGCTTAAAAAAGGTGTATTCCATTTTGCATTCAGATGGAAGTGATAATATCATGCAATACCTAAATGTAGATGCGGTCGACTATTGTACGTTTGGGAATTCCAAGCCGTTTAGGATAAAAATAAGGAATATACTCAATGATAACTTCACGTATTTCTACATTAAGAAAACGGATGCTTCCCGAGTTTACGGCCTTGAACTGGAGCATATGCTTTCTCCCTATAACCTTAATTTTTTGGTTTATAAAGATACACTGATAGAAGAGCATATAGCCGGGATCCCAGGTGATGTTTTTATCAAAGAAATGCTTCCAAAATGCACAGAGACCGAAAAGGCACAGCTGGCAAAGGAATTTGTAAAATTCAATGAGAGGTGCATGATTCGGTTACTAGGGGATATGCGTTCCTATAACTATGTGATAGTGCCTACCCACGATTTCGATCATGTGGTTTATAAAATAAGGGCAATTGACTTTGATCAACAGTGTTTTGAAGGAAAACTGAAAGTTTACCGTCCACAATTTTTTAAGGAGAATTTCGAGATGGTAGAAATGGTGCGTAAGAAATTACAGAACCACTCTATAGATCAATATAAAATAGAGGAGCGTTCTATTGTGGCAAAAAGGATACTAAGCTCAGGGAAAAGAATTAAAAAGTTGGTGGCCATCTGTAAGGGTGATAAAATTTCCAATCCGGTAAATGTAAAGATGTTACGTGAACAAATCTATGAGATCACCTATGATCCTAAGTTAATGAGATGCAGAACCATGGGACAGGTACTCGGTAACGCCCTGGATTTTGTCAAAAGGAATTATGAAGACGTCAGTATGAAACAAATCTTGGAAAACAAGATACAAGTGTAATAATTTATATAACCCGGAGTTCACACCGCCATAAAAAAAGGGTGCATACTTAGTATGCACCCTTTCTTATTTTTATATTCTTAGATCAAATTTCTAACTTTTTTGCTCTTTGTTGAAATAGACCAAATAGTAATACATCTGGCGTTCCTCATCCCATCCTTTTTCAACAAATTTTTCGGCCGACTCCGGATTGATAAAATCCAATTTTATCTGGATGTTGGTATCTAGATTGATTACGTTCTTTATTTTCTTTCTAGCATCTGAAACAGCCTTGTTGGCAATATCAAAATTCGATACATCCTCTATGCTGTATTTGGGTCCCTTTTCCACTTTGTAGTTCTTGAATTCAGGAATAAGTTCTGGATTGCCCATTACTTCATTCAAAAAGTTGGTTTCCTCAAAAGCGTCATTTTTTGCAAAATGGTTCACAGCCCTGTTCATAAAGAGCACTTCTTGTTGTTTGTCCTCGGCAGGTAAAACAACATCCTTGGCAAAATTCTGACAGAACTTCAAATAGTTCTTGGTCTTAAAGTTATCGTCGGACAAGGGCTCTACGCCCAAGAAGTTCTCAAGCCAATATTTGGTATCGTACCTATTGCTATCCACGGAAAGAATTTTAAAGCCGTCCTCCTTCTCTGTATTGAAGATAAGGCAGCCTTTGTCCAATTTGTTGATATTGATGCCCTGTTGTACCAAGATATCCAAATTGTTGTCGTTCTCCTCAAATTGAAGAAAATCGTGTTTTAGCTCACTTTTGAAAACTCCAATGGCATTGACTTTTTTGTTGTCCAATAAAAGATCGGTGAGGTAGGCAATATAAACTTCTCCGCTCTTGATATGCGGGTGGTTCGATTGTTCGAACAAATAATTTGCAATTTTCTTTGAATTTGCATGAGCACTGCCAGGTTCATTGAAGACCTCGGAAACTATGTTGTAAATTTCATTGAATTCCAAGTCCACTTCATCACTGAACTTGAAATAGTTTTCTTCTTTTTCTCTAAAAGGTTTAAAGAAATATTCCTTTAAAAGTCCGGTAGTTTCATCATTTAGGGCGAAAGGTTCCGAGGATAGAAAAACACCCTCACCCTTGTTCTTATTTCCAACACGGTGCAAGGAGATGCTTTCAATTTGGGTAGCGTATAGATTGATCATATGTTGTCTATATAGAAGTTTATTCCTTTGGTCAAGGAAAGGTTTGGATTAAGTCAGTGAATATATTAAATGTTGAGGAACAGGACAGAAACTTAGTTCCAGTTTTCATCAAAATCCAAATCTTCATAGTTGTCCAGGGTGTCATCAAAATCGAACATCGGGTCAGATTCAAAGTTCTTTTCTGGTGGCGAATCAGGTAATTCACCATAACTGAACAAAATATTAGGATAGGCCCTGCCGTCTTCTTTTTCTACAATATCGGCCAGTTCCACAAAAAAGGTCCACATGCTCAAAAAGTCATAGACATAAATAAGTTTGGGAGTGTTTTTTGTAAGTAGGTCCTCTATATGTGTTTCCTGCATGGAACGCAAATCAGCTCCACCATCACCCATGTCTGAGAGCGCAATTTCTTCTTCCTGGTTCCACTCATCATCGCAGGTGTAAAAGGAGGCCATTTCATTGCCCAAAAACCCAAAAGATTGGGTTATCGTATTGTGAAATTCTTCAAGTGTTCTATTCCCTTCTATTTCAATATCCCTAAAGACATCATCTTCCGCATCTAGAATTACTCGTATCTTATAAATCATTATAAAAGTTTTTAAGAGGGTGCAAAGTTACGAAGTTTTGAACGTTTTGCCCTCTTTTGTAGCTTCCAAAACTAAATAGAATTGTACCCCGAACAAAAGGGCGGCGAACATGAGGTGAATTGGCTGACTTCCAAAAGGAAAATCGATGTATACCATAAGAATGCCCGAAATAATTTCCAATAGAATAAGAGCCATGACCCACATCATTTTTGGATATCCGAGGTTGAACTTAAATATGCGATAAAAGATGAATGCATTGAGAAGGACTACAAGGATGGAAAACGATCGGTGGATATAAAAAATGAGGGTTGGGTCCTGAAGCCACAAATCCTTGGCAGATTCCCCAAAAACATCTATTTGCTCGTCCACAAATTGTCTTACCTGGGTACCCATGATGATCTGTATCAAGGTAACCCCTAAGGCCAAGGCCAATAGTAAGGTCAGTGACCTATCGGCCTTATTGTTCTTGACTTTTGTTCCTGAAATATGTATGATATAAAGTAGGAAGGCCACAATGACCAAGGCCATTACCATATGTACGGT
Source organism: Sediminicola sp. (assembly GCA_041602195.1). Lineage (GTDB taxonomy): Bacteria > Bacteroidota > Bacteroidia > Flavobacteriales > Flavobacteriaceae > Sediminicola. Next base: position 7,721 of record JBFIGS010000001.1, read on the forward strand.
AATCTTAGCAGGCAACAATACGGAATAGACCACTGTTGCGCCAAGCCATGCCTGAAAACCCATCCCAAATACTACCAGCCATGATAAAATAGGAATCCATTTGTTTTTTTTCCAGAAACTGAAAGAAACTACGGCCAGTACCAAGGTGGCCAATCCGGCCAAGGCACCAAAAAGTCTATTTATAAATTCTATCCAAGTGTGCAACGGATTAAAAATGGCATAATCGTGTTTGGTGTAGGTCTCCCATTTATTTTCGGAATAACTATTGGAAGTTTCAAAATCTTCCTTGGCCACCTTTAGAGTTTCATCAACGATAATGACCTGCCCTTTTCTAAAAGCTTTATTGGGTTGCCATTGTAGGTCTATACTATTTGTTGGGGGGATATAATATCCAAAGCACTTTGGCCAATCTGGGCATCCCATGCCGCTACCGGTCATGCGTACGACCGTGCCGGCTATAATGACCAAATAAACCAAAACCAATGCTGTTTTTGCTATTTTTCTAAAAGATTGATGCATAGTAACGATTATGGATATACAAAATTACTATAGTTTTTCTTCTTGTTTAATATTTATTAAATATAATTAAACAATAAATATGATTTACTAAGCCAGTAATAAATTACAACTGGGTTGACAACCTAGCTTTTTGTTAGTCCCATGCTCTTGCCCTTCTGAAACATATATTGTTTCGCAGCCTCGTATTCATTTGGTATTTCTCCTTCTAAAATGGCTTCCTTGATAGCATCTTTTATGATACCAATTTCCTTGGAGGGCTTTAGGCCAAAAGTTGCCATTATTTCCTCTCCACTTACCGGAGGTTGAAAATTACGTACATGGTCCCGTTCTTCTACTTCCACTATTTTTTGCCGTACAATTTTAAAGTTGTTCTTGTACTGCTTTTGTTTTTTGGGATTTTTGGTAGTGATATCCGCCTCACAGAGGGTCATAAGATCCTCTACATGATCACCGGCATCAAAAATTAGTCTACGTACAGCCGAATCAGTCACAAAGTCCTCTGCCAGTACAATGGGCCTAGAACTCATAAGGACCAATTTTTGAACGTATTTCATTTTATCGTTCAAAGGCAATCGCAACCTTTTGAATAATTTATAGGTCATTTTAGATCCTACAAACTCATGGCCGTGGAATGTCCACCCTATTTTTTTGTCAAATTTCTTTGTTGGGGCCTTGCCTATATCATGTAATAATGCCGCCCATCGCAACCAAACATTATCTGTATGTTTGGATATATTGTCCACTACTTCCAAAGTATGCCAAAAGTTATCCTTATGGCGCTGGCCCTCAATTTCTTCAATCCCCTGTAAGGCGGTAAGCTCTGGCAAAATATATTCCAACAACCCTGTTTTGTGCAATAGGCCAAGACCTAAAGAAGGGGTGGGACTTGCTAGAATTTTGTTGAGTTCGTCAACAATACGTTCTTTTGAAATAATCTGGATACGATCCTTATTCTCCGTTATCGCATCTAGCGATTGGGGGTAGATGGTAAAATTGAGCTGTGAGGCAAATCGTATGGCACGCATCATCCGAAGAGGGTCATCAGAATAGGTGATATCGGGATCGAGGGGAGTGCGGATCAGTTTATTTTCCAAATCCGAAATCCCATCAAACGGATCTGATAATGTGCCATAATCATCCTCGTTTAGGGAAATGGCCAGGGCATTGATAGTAAAATCGCGTCTTTTCTGATCGTCTTCCAGGGTTCCATCCTCTACAACAGGTTTTCTACTGTCAAAATGGTAGCTTTCCTTTCTGGCGCCCACAAACTCAAGTTCAACCCCTTTATTCTTTAACATTGCCGTCCCAAAGTTTTTGAAAACAGAAATCTCAGGTTTTCCAGACAGTTTACCAGCTACTTTTTTTGCCAGTTCAATGCCGCTGCCAACAGCAACAATATCTATATCCTTGGGAATTCCCCTTTGAAGCAGGTAGTCCCTTACATATCCACCAATGACATAACATTTGATGTCCATTTCTTTGGCGGCTTCGGCTATAACTTTAAATATGGGGTCTTGTAATGCTTTATTGTGGTTCTGATGCGTCATTTTATTCTCGGATCACTTTAACAGTTCCATCATTACCGAGTTTTATTATGGATGAGGGAGTGCTTTTCTCTTTATCGCGGTCCAAATTTACTACATAGTCAACACCTTTTAAAATCTCACGGCTTATTTCTTTGAAACTTGTGGGGGTGGGTTCTCCTGCAATGTTTGCAGAAGTTGAGACCAACGGCTTTTTCAACCTTTGGATAAGATATTGGCAAAACTTATCAGAAGCTATACGTATCGCCAAGGTGTCATCTTCCGCTATTAAGTTTTTTGCCACTCCCTTGGGGTGGTCATACACAATGGTGGTGGGTTTGGTGGCCATATCTATAATGTCAAAAGCAACATCAGGTACTTTTTGGATGTGCTGTTCTAACATAAAATCATTGGCTACCAGGCATATCATTGTTTTGGTATTGGCCCTCTTTTTTAAGGTATATATTTTTGAGACCGCCTCAGCATTGGTGGCATCGCAACCAATCCCCCAAACCGTATCTGTGGGGTAAAGTATGATTCCTCCATTTTGGAGAACATCTAGACAGTTTTTAATTTCTTCAGTCATTGTACTAAATTAAAAATCCAAAGATACTATGTTTTACTGTTTTTGATCCAATACGTCCCCATCTAAAGTAATGTTGAAATATTCTGAAACGGCTATCCATTGGATTCTATTTTTATCCTTATCGATATTCGTTTTTTTGAGAGATTCCTTTTGGGAGCCGATGATGGGTATTGGGTAATCAGATTTTAAGCTGGCCTCTCTTGAAATGGTACCATGTTTTGTAGACATTGCCTTGAACCATAGGTCATCTGCCTTTGGGGTCAATTTTAAAAATAAATGTTCATTGGTGGTTTCCTTGGCCAAGGATTTTGGAGGGTACAATACGCCACCAGCCCCAATGGGAATGATGGCCTTTGGGTTTAGAATTCCTTTATCAGGATAGGTCCATTGTTTGTAGGGAAGGACCTCGCCTTCTGAATCTACTCGTATATATCTCGTTTGGTTGGCAATTACATCGTCTGGATACTTCAAATGCTCCTTATACAACAGTTTGAGCCAATTTTTGCGATAAATAAGGTCGTCGTCACAGGTCACAATAAGTTCATCACCAAAAAGCTCCAGGCTATGGATCAGTTTTCGATGGGAACAGGTGAGGCTAGAATATTTTATTTCAAATCGATCGGACAACAGTTTCGAAAGTTGTGGGGGAATCTCATTGCTTAGGGAATCATTTAACCATAACAGTATTTTTTTTGGCAGCACTTCTTGATCTAACAGGCTTCTTATAACGATATGCAGCGTGTGCAACCGAGACGGTATGGAAGTTAATGAAACGATTACTGGGATTTCTTTTCTATCCTGTATTTCAAAATCTTTAACTTTTTTTGATAAAAGCCTTAGGGTGTGGAAAATGGAAACCGGTATTTCTTTAACCTTCATACGTCCTATTTATATGATTGATCCTATAGGTTTGTTATAGTGAAATCATGATTATTGATAGAAATCCAAAGATATACAATAAGAGTTTTATATTTTTGCCCCATATTTGAACAAACCATGACAAATCCCAAAATTTCTATAATTGTTAGCACCTATAATTCTGAGGATTGGCTCAGGAAAGTGTTGTGGGGTTTTAATTGTCAGACTTTTAAGGATTTTGAAGTGGTTATTGCAGATGATGGTTCTGGGCCCAAAACCAAAGAGCTTCTTGAGCAAATGGGAAAGGAAGTTTTTTACCCTATTGTCCATGTCTGGCAGGAGGACGAGGGTTTTCAGAAATCCAGAATCTTAAATAAAGCGGTAGTAGCCTGTAATTCAGAATATATTATCATGACCGATGGTGATTGTATTCCACGGGAAGATTTTGTGGAAGTACATTATATCAATAAGGCCAAGGGCTTTTTTATATCGGGAGGGTATTATATGCTGCCAATGGATATCTCTAAAATAATCAGTAAAGAGGACATCGAAAAACAAAACTGTTTTAATATACAGTGGTTGAAATCCAATGGTATTTCCAAGACTTTTAAGAACAATAAACTTACCGCAAAAGGATTTATTTCCAAACTGTTCAACAAACTTACTCCCACCAATGCGAGTTGGAACGGTCATAATTCATCTGGTTGGAAAAATGATATCATAGAAGTCAATGGTTTTGACGAGCGAATGCAATATGGAGGGCAGGACCGTGAGCTGGGGGAGCGTCTGTTTAATCTAGGCATAAGGTCCAAGCAATTGAGATATAGTGCAGTATGTGTTCATCTAGACCACAAAAGAGGCTATAAAACACCTGAGTCCATTGCTAAAAATGTTGCAATCCGTAAAGAGGTTAAAAAGATGGGAAGTCATTGGACTTCTTATGGCATAATCAAGAAGTAAGCTAGCTCATTTTTTTTTTCCAACTGCTTTAATTCCTTATAGCGCTCATAATCTCCCAGTGCATTTAGATAACAGATGATTACACCTTTTTTACCGTCTAGGATGCCCAAGCGTAAAATATAATGATTAAAGAATTTCCATGTGGGTTTTAGGAACAGAAGAAAATAATTGAATTTCTTTTCCTTGTAAAAAGCTTCCTTGGCCTTTAATCTACCATAGTTAAGCATTTTACTTTTGTAATCTTCGTAATTTTTATAACAATAATGGATGAGTTGTTCTTTTAAAATACCAGAAGAACCTTCAACGTCCAAGGTTTCATGCACAATTTTCTTGTCCGAAAATTGGGTTTTACTTTTCCGGAACAACCTGTAGTTTTTATCCGTTTGCCATCCGCTAAAATGCAACGGTTTGTTTTGAAACATAAATTTCCTGTAAAACCAATACGCTACATGCTCATTATCGCCATTTATGGTCTCTACTATTTCTTTTTGCAGCTTTTTGGTCACTACTTCATCAGCGTCTAAAAACAACACCCAGTCATTGGTTGCCTGTTTGAGGGTAAATGCTTTTTGAGCGGTAAAGTTTTCAAAAGGATTTTGAATCACCTTTATCTTGGGATGATTGCATAGATATTCGTAGGTGCCATCGGTGCTGAAAGAGTCTACAACGATAATTTCATCAGCAAAATCAATGGATTGGACACATTTTTCGATGTATCCAATCTCATTGTAAGTTATAATTAATGCCGTGATTTTTTCCTTGGTACTACTCATAAAAGTTGATAACGTAACAACACTTGAATATTGCTGACAAAAGTATAACAAAAAAAAGAAGGAAAAATTATATAGAGATATAAAATTCCTACAATTTTCTACACCGCTACGTTATATTCCCTTAGGGCATCGTTCAGAGAAGTTTTCTTATTTGTGCTCTCTTTTCTTTGGCCGATAATCAAAGCACAGGGCACCTGATAGTCCCCAGCAGGAAATTTTTTGGTATAGCTTCCGGGAATGACAACAGACCTGGCAGGAACAAATCCTTTGCGCTCTACAGGAGTATCTCCGGTAACATCTATAATCTTCGTCGAGGCCGTTAATACAACATTGGCGCCAAGTACGGCTTCCGTACCCACGTGTACACCTTCAACGACTATGCAACGAGAGCCAATAAAGGCGTTATCCTCTATGATCACTGGCGCGGCCTGTAATGGCTCTAAAACGCCTCCAATTCCGACACCACCACTTAAATGTACATTCTTGCCAATTTGGGCACAACTGCCCACCGTGGCCCAAGTATCAACCATTGTGCCTTCGTCTACATAAGCTCCAATATTCACATAACTTGGCATTAAAATGGTTCCTGCCGAGATATAGGCTCCATGGCGGGCCACTGCATTTGGCACCACACGGATACCCTTTTCTGCATACCCTCTTTTTAGCGGCATTTTATCGTGGTACTCAAAAATACCAACCTCCAAAGTTTCCATTTTTTGAATGGGAAAGTATAGAACTACGGCCTTTTTAACCCATTCATTGATCTGCCAGCCATCAGTTGTTGGTTCGGCACATCGGAGTTGTCCGTTATCTAACAAATCGATGATCTTTCGTATGGCTGCTTGAGTCTTGTCGTCTTTCAGTAATTCTCGGTTATCCCAAGCTTTTTCTATGATTTGTCTTAATTCGGTCATTTCTAATCAATTTTTCAACAAATATAAACGCTAGGTGGTAATAAACCTTCCAAATTTATAGTTATAACATTTTATGCTTATTTTTGCCAAAAAATATTGCGGTGGCAAGGATAGTTGCATTGGATTTTGGAAAAGTGAGAACAGGCATAGCCGTTACAGACGAGCTACAGATTATTGCTTCCGGTCTGGAAACCGTGGAAACCAAGAATCTGCTAGACTTTCTTAAAAATTATGTACTAAAGGAAAAAGTTGAGAAGTTTGTCGTTGGGGAACCAAAACAAATGGACAATACCCCATCGGAATCTGAAGCTCTTATTAAGCCTTTTCTTCTGAAATTGACAGCAGCTTTTCCCGAAATCCCTATAGTTCGCCATGATGAGAGGTTCACTTCAAAAATGGCTTTTCAAACTATGATCGATAGTGGGCTCAAGAAAAAACAACGCAGAAACAAGGCATTGGTAGACGAGATCAGTGCTACTATTATTTTACAGGCCTACCTGGAAAAAACCACGTTTTAATGTTGGTGGACTTTGAAATATGGATCAAAAGAAAAGCTCAACAGTATTTTGAGAACTTTTACAGTGCCAGGGATATTGCGAGGCTGAAGAATAAGGATTTTGTGATCATAAGCCGTAATTGTTGGGGAGGTCAAATTTACCAGTGGTTAAAATTACCCTATAACACACCCTTTGTAGGATTGTTCATTTACACCCCATGTTACATCAAAATTCTTAAAAGATTTGATCATTACATGAGCCTTGAACTTGGATTCATCGAAGTATCCAAGTATTCAGATTATCCGACCAACTATCCGATAGGTGTTTTGGATGATGTTGAAATTCATTTTAAACACTATGCGGATGAAGCAGAGGCAAGGGATAAATGGAACAGAAGGAAGGAACGAATGTTGGAAAATAAGAATGTGGACAATTATTTTTTTTCCATATGTAGTTGGCGAGGTCTTTCAGACGTAGATTTAAAGGAATTTTACGAGTTGCCCTTTAAAAATAAACTTTCTTTTGGTTGTAATGATTTTTTAGAAGGGAAGGAAAACCGACATATTAAACTATATAACAATAAGAATGCTAGCTATGCAAATGCTCCTAATGGAAAAAAGCTTTTTAAACTTACATTCCTTTACTTGGATTTGGTAGCGTGGTTGAATAGTGGAAAAATATACAGAACAAGATTTAAAGATTAATTATACATGATTTTACCGATTGTAGCTTATGGCGATCCCGTTTTAAGAAAAGTAGGGACCGAAATTGACAAAGATTACCCTAATCTATCTTCCTTGATAGACAATATGTGGGAAACCATGTACCATGCCCATGGGGTAGGGTTGGCTGCGCCTCAAATAGGTTTGCCCATAAGAATGTTCATGGTAGATGCCACTCCTTTTGCGGATGATGAAGAATTAACCAAAGAGGAGCAAAATCAATTAAAGGATTTTAAGCGTGTTTTTATAAATGCCAAAATCTTGGAAGAAACTGGAAAAGAATGGGCATTCAATGAAGGATGTCTGAGCATCCCCGATGTAAGGGAGGATGTGATCAGACAGGATACTTTGACCATTAGTTATCTGGATGAAAATTTTGAGCCACATGAGGAAACGTTTGATGGACTCTTGGCCCGTGTAATTCAACACGAGTATGACCATATTGAAGGTATTTTGTTCACAGATAAATTATCTTCCTTAAAAAAACGTTTGTTAAAAGGCCGGTTGGCCAATATTTCCAAAGGAAAAATCAATGTAGATTACAGAATGCGCTTTCCAGAATTGAAAAAAGCACGTTAAGTAATTTATTTATTAGAGTAAAAGTATAATATTTGTCCCCACAAATTTAAAAGTAGGAAATGAGTTTAGATAAAATTTTATCCATAGGAGGAAAACCAGGACTTTATAAATTGTTGACACAGACCCGTACAGGCTTTGTTGCTGAATCCTTATTGGATGGCAAGAAGATTACGGTTGGTTTTAAAAACAACGTCAGTGTGCTCTCTGAAATAGCCATTTATACCCTAGAGGAAGAAGTGCCTTTAAGGGAAGTATTTCAAAACATCCAAAAAAAGGAAGATGGAGGAAAGACCTCTGTTGGACATAAGGACGATAAGTTGAAATTGGAAGAGTATTTCTTTGAAATATTGCCCAATTATGATGAGGACCGAGTGTATATGAGCGATATTAAAAAAGTCGTGCAATGGTATAATATTTTGCATGAGCAAGGTATTACCGATTTTGCGGCAAAACAAGAAGAGGAAAAAGCGGAAGAAAAGGAGTAGTACTTCGTTTCTTTATAAATATTAAAAGCCTTCTATCAAGAAGGCTTTTTTTATGGCGTTTGATCATGGAATTATTAGCTATATTTAGACGACTAATTTTTAAAAATCTATATTCAATGCAATTCCGATGCAATTATCACCTTACAGTATTCTTACTATTTGCGATCGTATTCCTAGGGAATGCACAACAATCAAAATCCGAGAAGGATACATTAAAAAAGGCGACCAAAGAACTTCCTTTAGAGCCTGAGCGTACGATCTCCTTTTCTACTGATAAAGGCACATGGATTTCCTTGGATGTAAGCCCAGATGGTGAATCGATCGTTTTTGACCTTATGGGCGATATTTATATGATGCCTATTACAGGAGGGAAAGCCCTACCTATAACCAAAGGATTGGCATACGATGTACATCCGAGATACAGTCCTGATGGAAAATCTTTGGTTTATATTTCGGACAAGAGTGGATCGGACAATATTTGGACCATGGACATTGCCACAAAAAAAGACACCCAATTAAGCAAAGAGAAAAAGGAAAATTTCTTTGCTGCAGAATGGACTCCAGACGGGCAATATATCATAGGATCTAAAGGAAGGAGAAATCCCAAACTACATATTTATCACAGGGATGGGGGCAAAGGGAACGAATTAATTTCCGAACCAAAAGAACTGAAGACCATTGATCCCGCCATAGCGGCCGATGGAAAACTAATCTACTTTTCCCAACGTAAAAATGCCTGGAATTATAATGCACAACTGCCGCAATATCAAATTGGCACCTATGACATGGTTGATGGGGATGTTGCCACAATAACATCCAGATATGGTTCAGCATTCACCCCAACTTTGTCCAATGACGGGCATTGGATGGTTTATGGAACAAGATTTGAAGAAGAAACAGGGTTGATACTTAGAAATCTTAAATCAGGGGAAGAAAAATGGCTAGCCTATCCTGTACAGCGAGATGAACAGGAATCTATTGCACCCTTGGGAGTATTGCCGGCTATGTCATTTACCCCAGACAACAAGAATTTAATTGCTTCCTATGGAGGCAAGATCTATAGCATTTCTTTGGAAAATAATGTAGCCAAAGAAATACCTTTTGAGGTAGATGTGCAATTGGACCTTGGTCCAAGATTGGAATTTAAATATCCTATTGAAGATGCTGCAGAAGCAATGGTCACCCAAATTAGAGACGCCAAACCTTCGCCAGATGGCAAGAAATTGGCCTTCACAGCTCTCAATAGACTTTACATCATGGATTTGCCAAATGGCACACCAAAAAGAATCACGAATCATAATTTCACAGAAGCCCAGCCAGCATGGTCACCCGATGGGAAATATCTTGTATTTACAACTTGGAAAATCGGAGGAGGTCATCTTTACAAGGCCAACATAGATGGTCGTACTAAAGTGGAACAATTGACAAAAGAGCCAGGTATTTTTACGAATCCATCTTGGTCGTATAATTCAAATAGGATTGCTTTTAATCGTGGGTCGGCCCAAACCTATGATGATGCTATAAGTACTTTCTCTGATAGTGCCCAAGAAGATCTGGTCTGGATTAGATCTGAGGGAGGGAACATTAATTTTATTGATAAATCCAAAGATCGGACCTATCCACATTTTACAAAAGTAGATGATCGTATCTATCTATTTGATAGCAAAAAAGGGCTGGTATCCATTCGTTGGGACGGCTCGGATGAAAAATCCCACTTAGAATTAAAGGGTATTGAGACGTATGGATCTTCCGATGTTTTTGGAAAGGATCATGATGACCACTATCTCCCATCCATTATGCCATCCTCAGAAGAGGGGTGGAGGGCCGAGGATAAGGCTTCAAAAGCGGCTCAAATACTAATCTCTCCAGACGCTTCTACTGCCTTGGCTAAAATTAACAACGATATTTATTCTGTTGTAATCCCAAGATATGGTAAGACCCCATCAATTTCGGTAGCGAAACCTCAAGAGGCGGCTTTCCCAGCTATGAAGCTTACCATTATGGGGGGAGAATTTCCCGTATGGAGTGCAGATAGCAAATTGGTACATTGGTCCCTAGGGGCTAGTCATTTTGCTTATGATCTGCAGTCAGGAAAGAAATTTAATGACAGTCTGGCCGCTGCGAAAAAAAAGGAAGAAGAATTAAAGGACCTTGGTAAAACTAGGGATTCATCTAAAGTTGATAAAGTTAACGGTGAAGACCCAAAGAAGAATCCAAAGTTTAAGGCCAATGAATATAAAATAAAGGTCACCTACAAAAAAGATATTCCCAAGGGCAATTTATTGTTGAAGGGAGGACGTATTATTACTATGAGAGGCGACGAGGTAATTGAAAATGGGGATATTTTAATTGAAAATAACCGTATAAAACAGCTTGGGGCTTCTGGTAGTTTTGATGTTCCTTCTGGCACAAAAATCCTAGACGTGAGCGGTAAAACCATAACTCCAGGTTTCATAGATACCCATGCCCATATGTGGCCTAACTGGAACGTTCATAAGAGTCAGGTATGGATGTATTCTGCGAACCTTGCCTATGGAGTGACCACCACAAGGGATCCTCAAACTGCGACCACTGATGTACTTACCTATTCCGATATGGTGGAGGCGGGTATGCTACACGGCCCACGAGTTTACAGTACAGGACCAGGTGTTGGCTATTGGTCTTATCAAATTGAAAATTTGGAGCACGCCAAAGATATTCTTAGGCAGTATAGTGAATATTACAATACCAAGAGCATTAAAATGTATCTTGTAGGTAACCGTCAGCAGCGCCAATGGATTATAATGGCCGCCAAGGAACTTCAATTGATGCCGACCACTGAAGGGGGACTAGATTTTAAATTGAATATGACCCAACTATTGGATGGCTATCCTGGACACGAACATTCATTACCCATTTACCCTATTTACCAGGATGTGGTAAAGAGTATAGCAGAATCGAAAATGGCAGTTACCCCAACTTTATTAGTTTCTTATGGAGGTCCGTGGGCAGAAAATTACTATTACGCCACTGAAAATGTGTGGGGAGATCAAAAGATTCAATATTTTACACCTTATGAAGAATTAGCAAAAAAATCAAGGAGAAGACCGGGTTGGTTCATGGAAGAAGAGCATGTTTTTAAAAAGCATGCCGAATTTATGAAGGATCTTGTTGCAGCAGGAGGATTGGCAGGTGTTGGTAGTCATGGCCAATTACAAGGTTTAGGTTATCATTGGGAATTATGGTCCGTGGCCAGTGGGGGAATGAAAAATCACAATGCTCTAAAGGTAGCCACTATCCTTGGGGCTACGGCTTTAGGATTGGATGGTGATTTAGGAACACTCGAAGCAGGTAAATTAGCAGATATTTTAATTCTCTCTAAAAATCCCTTGGAGGATATCCGAAATACCAATTCCCTTTTGAATGTTATAAAAAATGGAAAAGTATACGACGCTAATAATTTGGATGAAGTTTGGCCAACGGCAAAGAAGGCTGAGAGCTTTCATTGGCAGACCAAAAAACCAACAGGAATTCCTGGTTTAGATAAATAGAAGAAATATTCATCCCCCCAAAAAAAAAAGGCTCTCAACATTGAGGGCCTTTTTTTAGAATTTAAATAGTGAATTAATCTTTACCCATCGGTATAGGAACACTCTTTTTCCAATCAATTTTTGGGGATGGATAATACTTTACGTCCATCATTTCCAGGTAGGAAGCTTGATTGGCCAGGCGGATTTTATAATTTTCCCAATCCCTATTTTCTTCTGTTGTCCACCCCAATTCGGCATACCCTATAATTCTGGGGAAGGCCAAATATTCCAACTCCTCTATATTGCTGATGGTCTCTGACCATAAAGGAGCCTCAATGCCAAGGATATCTTTGGATTGCACTCCCTTTAGGTACTTTTCAGGGCTCCATTGATAGGCAGTATCCACAGGTATATAGGCGGCCCAATGGAGTCCAAATTTGGAAAGGGTATCGTACTGCATATCCAAATAAGCTTTTTTGGCAGGGGATAATATTACTTTACTTCCTTTTCTTACTGCAGTAAGTGCATTTGATTCGTTGCTCCAATGCTGGGCGATGGTGGTAGTGTCTATATCGGCTTGTACGATCTCGTCCCATCCGATCATTTTTTTACCATATTTCTGGACAATCTTTTCCACCTTATCCACAAACAGGATATAATCCTTTTTCTTGGTAACATGGCTTTCATCCCCTCCAATATGAAAATAAGGTCCCGGAGTAATGTCACTGATCTCACGGATGACATCATCCAAAAAGGAGTAAACTGTATCTTTTCTAGCATCAAAGGTGCTAAAGCCCACTCGGGTACCCGTATACGGTTTTACCTGTTTGCCATTACCGTTTAGAAAGGGGTAGGAGACCGAGGCGGCATTGGTATGGCCCGGCATGTCTATTTCAGGTACTATAGTAATATGTCGTTCAGCTGCATAATTGACAAGATCCTTATAATCATCCTGGGTGTAAAAGCCTCCTTCACCACCACCGACTTCTGTTTTTCCACCGACCTCAGTTAGTCTTGGCCATGATTTAATCTCTATCCGCCACCCTTGATCATCGGACAGGTGTAGATGCAGGATATTTATTTTATAGTAGGCCAAAAGGTCCAAATATTTTTTTACATCTTTTACACTAAAAAAATGTCTGGCTACATCTAGCATGGCTCCCCTGTAAATATAATTTGGATGGTCCCAAATCTTTCCTGTGGGAATCAACCACATTTTGTGGTTTGTTAGGGTATCGTTGCTGGTTTCAGGTATAATCTGTCTCAGGGTCTGTATACCCCTAAAAGCACCTTCGGCAGTTTTTGAATTTATGATTACAGAATCCCTGGTGATATACAGTTGATAAGATTCTTTGGTAGTAAGGTCCAGACTATCAGATTGGTTGATGTAAATGATACGCTCAATAGTTTCCGATACTGACGCATTTACCGGGAGAGAAATATTTATTTTCTCCTTTATTTTTTCGGATAGGAATTGACCAACTTCCGGAAATCCGATTGAATTTTGAGAAGTAAAGATTGCGGTATGTTCGTCTAGACCAAAAGCACTATTGGTTGCTATGGTTTTAAAGGGCTTGGGAATTATATTTTCCGCAGCAAGATCTGTACTAGGAAATTGTATGTTTTCTTTTAGTTTTTTTTCTTGACAAGCAACTAAGGCCATGATGAAAATAAATAAAAGAAAGGATTTGAATAAGTGTGATTTGATCATAGAATAGGCTTCGGTAATGTAAAGGTAATTGATTAGTTGACATGTTCCTTGATCACCGAAAGCCACAGGTCATACCCTTTGGAATTCATGTGTAGTCCGTCTCTTAAAAAGATGTCGCGCCTAACCATGTTGTTGTCTAACATGGGGTCCCATACATTGGCATAGCTTATGGTGTCATCTCTTTTACTCAAGCGTTCTAAACCACGGTTCAATCTTTTATATTTATTTCTGTGGCCCCATCTAGCTATGCTGGGCTTGGCAGAAATAAGGACAATTTCTGTTTTTGGATCTTTTGCTTTGATACGGTCTATGATCGCAATGGTGTTTTCAAGGATTTTCTCTGTTCGTACCTGGGCCGCGATATCATTGTCGCCTTCGTAAATAAATACCTTTTTAGGTTTGTATTCAAGGATCAGTTCATTGGTATAGCGCAATAAGTCGGCAGACATGGAACCTCCAAAGCCAGAATTTACAACCTGGTATTGGGGAAAGGCATTTTGAATATTATTCCACATGCGTATGCTGGAACTACCTGTAAAAACAATGGTTGTTTTAGAGTCATCCCAAATTCTGTCATATTTTTTTTGAATGGACAGTACTTCCTTTTGGAAAGGCCCGCTTTTCTGGGCATGCCCAAGAAATAGGAAGAGGAGCATGGAGATAAATAAATATTTCACAGCAGAAGATGGTTTGATTGGGTCCTTATTATAACGTTTTTAAAATAATAATATTTTTTGGTAACTACATAAAATTCAAGTAAAAGTATCAAATAATTCGTTCAATTGTAACAACCTCCTAAGGGTTTACGTAGTTGTTTGTCAGTGTTTTATGACTGGTTTCGTCAAGCCTTCGGCAATGGACCAATCGTAGAATCGCTCTATCCAATTATCCGATGGTAGTCCTTGTGTCTTCATACCAAATCCATGTCCGCCCTTTGCATACATGTGCAATTCCGTAGCAATTCCCTTCTTTGACCAAGACGTATAGAGTGCTATACTTGCCGGTGCCAATTCCAATGGATCATCAGTGGCACATATAATCAACATAGGCGGCCCATTAGAGGGGGTATCGTGGGAAGGGACAATATCCATCCAAGGATATACCGGAACTAGAAAATCTGGTCTATTTTCTTTTGAAGCATTGTAAATGACCGACATGGTAACGGCGCCCCCCGCGGAAAACCCCATAAATCCAATTTTGTCGGGTTCTACGCCCAATTCTTTGGAATGCTGTCTTACATAGGCTATGGCATTGAGTCCGTCCTCAGTGGACAAGGGCAAGACTTTAGTAGCTTTTATAGTTACCTGTTCACCATCCGTATTCAAATCGGCCACTGCATCCTCCCCTGTGGGAACCAATCGATATTTAAGTACAAAAGCGGTAATGCCCTTACTGTTTAACCATCGGGCAACATCATTTCCCTCACTATTGATACTATGGGCATAAAGGCCTCCTCCAGGTGCTATAATTACAGCGGTACCATTTGTTAATGAAGGATCAGGTCTAAAGACTTCCATGGAAGGTTTGGAAACATTGGTTACCACTTGGGTCTGCCAAATTTCGGAATAATAGGTTTTTTCTGATGCTTTCCATTCTATATCCAACGAATTTCCTGAAGGTAAATGAACAATTTCTTGAGATTGTAAAAGGGCGGGGATTAGCATACTTAAGAGCATGTAAAGGTATTTCATAGGTATAGATTTAAGAAATTAATAGCTGAGTTGTGTTTTTTATTTTATTTAGCAATTGGAACGTCATTTAATTGGCCCCATTCGGTCCAGGAGCCATCGTAAACCGCCGTGGGGTTCTTTTGAACCAATTCACTTGCCAAAAGAATAATACAGGCCGTAAGGCCAGAACCACAGGTAAACACTAATGGACGGTCCCCAAGTTGTAAGTGCTCAAATACTTTTTTTAAATCTTCTCTGGGAAGAAATTGACCATCTTTTATAACTTCTGTATAGGGAAGGTTTAAGGACCCTGGGATATGTCCGCCCTTGAGATCTTTTCGTGGTTCTGGTTCTAACCCGCAAAAGCGCCCCGAGGATCGAGCATCGATTACTATGGCTTCATTTTGTTTCAGATTGTTTAGAATGTTTCTGGCGTTCTTGACCATGTTTGGTCTAAATTTAGCCCTAAAAGTTCCCTTGGGATAAGTCGCTTCTTGTATTGGTTCGGTTGGTAATCCTTCTTTTGCCCATTTAGGAAGCCCGCCATCCAAGACAGCAATATTATCATGTCCCATAGCTTTAAACATCCACCAAACCCTGGGGCTGGAATAAACCCCCAAATTGTCATAAACGACAATTAGGCTATCAGCATTAATACCCAAAGCTCGACAGGCAGCAGTGAAGGAATCCTCCTCCGGCAACATATTGGGTAGGGGACTTTCCATATCCGAAAATGAATTTTTCAGATCAAAAAACCGGGCACTTTTTATTCGGATATCGGTTAAATCAGAAGTATCGCCCGATTTGTTTTCGGACATGCTCGCATCCAAAATTATCAGTTTAGGATCATTCATTTGGCTTTTCAACCATTCAGTGGTAACCAAAGGTGCTAACATGTTTTTTTCTTTTTTACTAAATTAAGAATTTTATGGACCTTAATGACTTTAGCCTCGTTATTAACATCATCAATTTTTATTTAAGCTTTATAGAACATAAATTATTGTTAAAGCCTGGCTTAGTGGGTTAATAGAGCGTTAAAGAGGTTAATTAATTTGGGTTCTATCGCCTTAACGTTTAACTTTAAAATATGGAGAACGTATTAATAGCAGGTGCCAATGGTACCACGGGAAAAATTATAGTTAACCTTTTAAAGGAATCACAATATTTTAGGCCTATCGCCATGGTCCGCAAGAAAGAGCAGTTGGAGCAATTTGAGAATATGGGAGTAAAAACCATCTTGGGCGACTTAGAGGAGGACTTGGTGCATACCATGGATGATATAGATAAGGTGATATTTGCTGCTGGTTCGGGAGGAAAAAAAGTAGTTGAAGTAGACCAAGAAGGGGCCAAAAGACTTATAGATGTAGCTAAAATGGCACACGTGAAAAAATTCATAATGTTGAGCTCAATAGGGGCAGACCAACCTGAGAAGGCCGATAAATTACAAGATTATTTACGTGCCAAGCAGAATGCCGATGAGCATTTGAGACATAGTGGCCTTAATTATACTATTGTACGTCCAGGGGCACTGAAGAATGCCGAAGGTGTGGGCAGGATAGCTTTGGCTAAAAGCCTGGATAAAGAAGGTGACATAAGCCGACAAGATGTGGCTCAGACCTTGGTAAGGGTTTTGCATGATACCACGGCCAATGCCACTAATTTCGAAATATTGGAAGGTGATACTCTTATAGGAGAGGCAGTTAAATCTGTTTCTGTAGCTGAGGCCGAATAAGTATATAAAGATTGAGTTAGTTGGAAAATCCCTCTAAAGGCAAAAGTCTTGGAGGGATTTTTTTATATCCATTATCTAAAACAACGTTCGAACCAGGACAATTGCAAGGCCTATGACAAATAGTGTTGTAAATATGATTTTGTTGTATTTGGCCAACCAATTTGGAAGAAAAATATCGAAATTATCTTTCTCCGAATCGGAGTATTTTCTTGCTAAAATGGTCAAGGGACAGAACATTTTAAAAATCAGCAATACAATGCCCTCGCCGATAACCAGTCCAATGGCTAGCCAAGTGAAGGAATTTATGGTATCGGTAATCCCAGTATAAAGGACATAAAATATTATACATACAAAAAATAGCCAGATCAATGTATGGAATAACTTAATGGCCAAAAGCTTGTCTGCCTTGTTCATTGGGAGTGCCTTTACATATAGTTGGAACAACTTCCTCTAAAATAACAATTAAATCGTACATGGGCTTCTAGGGTAGATTTGTATTTTTACAAAAACTTTTTTATGAATTCGAGAGCCTCCCAATTACAAGCCTTTGATCGTTTATTGACCATTATGGATGAACTTCGGGCAAAATGTCCTTGGGACCAAAAGCAAACGATGCAAACCCTTAGGCACCTTACCATTGAGGAAACCTATGAACTGGGCGATGCTATATTGGATAATGATCTTGAAGAAGTAAAAAAGGAATTGGGAGATGTACTGTTGCACATCGTTTTTTACGCTAAGATTGGAAGCGAGACCAATTCATTCGATATAGCTGACGTAGCGAATGATATCTGTGAAAAACTAATCAATAGACACCCGCATATTTATGGGGATGTCAAAGTGGCCAATGAGGAAGAGGTAAAGCAGAATTGGGAAAAAATAAAATTAAAGGAAGGTAAAAAAAGTGTGTTGGAGGGGGTGCCCAGTAGTCTTCCGGCATTGGTTAAATCTAACCGAATTCAGGACAAGGTGGCCGGAGTAGGTTTTGATTGGGAAAAACCGGAACAGGTTTGGGAAAAGGTCCAAGAAGAGTTGGGGGAATTCCAAGATGAGGTAAAATCAGGGAATACCGACGCCATGGAGGCCGAATTTGGTGATGTATTGTTTTCTATGGTAAATTATGCCAGATTCTTGAATATTAATCCCGAAAACGCATTGGAGCGTACCAATAAAAAATTCATTAAAAGATTTCAATACTTAGAAGAAAAGGCCAAAGAACAGGGTAAGGCCCTAAAGGATATGACCCTTTCCGAAATGGATGTCTTTTGGGAAGAGGCAAAACAGCTTTGATCAAAACTGACGTTGAGATCATCTGTTCAGCTATTACTTATGACCTATACTGTTTAAAATATAGGTATAAGACACTAGCGGCTCCTTTTGATCCCTTTTACAAGTTCATACCATATCACGGATATAAACCCAATCCCAATGCTGGTCCATAACTGATCGCCAGTGAGGCTTTCAAATTGAAAAAATGCGGTAAAGGGATCTAGATATAGCAAAACTCCCGTAAGTGCTATGGTAATGCCAATGATGAGTCCCACTAAATTGTTCTTGTATTTCAAGGTGGTAAGGGCGGAAAAGTAAAAAGATCTGTTCACCAAGGTCAGGAAAATATTGGCAGCTATCAAGGTAGTGAAGACCATTGCCCTAGTTGTGTTTTCATTTAAATGATTGGAAACGGCCAATTGGTAAACTGATAACGTCCCTGCCGTAATTGCCAGCCCCTGAATAACACTGGTCATTAATTCCCTCCAACTGAAAAATGTTTTTGAAAAGGGGCGGGGTTTTTGGATCATGGTATTTTTTTCCATGGGCTCATTTTCATAGATAATGGAACACGTGGGGCCCATTATCAATTCCAAGAGAATCACATGAACAGGGGTGAAGATGTTGGGATATAACCAGCCTAAGGCCAGTGGAATAAATACGGTAAGTATAATTGGGATATGAATGGATATGACATATTGTATGGCCTTTTTTAGGTTGGTGTAAATTTTTCTTCCCATGGCAATGGCATCAAGCATTTTGGCCAGGTCATCATCGACCAATATGAGGGACGCAGCCTGCTTGGCGATTTCAGTTCCCTTTTTTCCCATTGCCACTCCAATATGTGCTGCCTTTAGGGCAGGGCCATCGTTGACACCATCTCCTGTCATAACCACAATCTCATTGTTGGCTTTTAGAGCGTTGATGATTCTCATTTTGGCATCTGGGAACATACGGGTAAAAATCTGGTTTTCTTTTACACAATCCTTTAATTCTTCGCCCTGTAATTTCATTAGGTCATCACCGGAGATGCTTTTTTCATATCCTCTAAAGTTCACCTGTTTAGCAATGGCCTCAGTAGTCTCAGCATTATCACCTGTCACAATTTTTACGGTAATCCCTGCTTCGTGGAATTGGTCAAATACTGAAGCTATATTTTCCTTTGGAGGATCATAAAAGGCTATTAGCCCTTTAAAGGAAAAGGTAAATTGCTGTTGTCTTTTTGGATACTTGTCCCCGTCAAATTTAGTCTCACCTACACCTAAAATTCTGTATCCGTTCTTTGCAAGTTCTATGATACTTTTGGAAATAACATCTTTCTGTACCTCTGTAAGGTCTGAAATATCGAGAAAAGCTTCAGGTGCGCCTTTGGCCGCGATGATCCTATTTCCCGATGCATTTTCAAAGAGGTGGGTCATCATTGGGGGCTTACCTCCCAAGGGGTACTCATGAACCATTTTATAGTCCGGTCTTTCGTCCAGAGGAAAGTTTTGAGCATAGGATTCATGTAACGCCAGTTCCATAGGGTCAAAAGGGATAGGTTCACTGGCCCACATTGCAAGTCTTATCAATTCTTTTTCCTCTGTTGATAATTCGTGTTCTGGATTGGTAATTTTGCCGGAACCTAAAACATAGACTCTGGCCAAACTCATTTTATTCTGGGTGATAGTACCTGTTTTATCTGTACAGATCACTGTAGCACTACCGAGTGTTTCTACTGTTTTCATTTGTTTGACCACAACCCCCAACTTCATTAACCGCCATGCGCCCAAGGCCATAAATGTGGTCAAGGCCACAGGAATCTCCTCGGGTAAAATACTCATAGCAAGGGTGAGCGCTTTAAGTAAACTATCTAAAAGGTCAAGGGACCGGGCGTAGTTGATACCCCAAACCACTAAAAACACCATGGCTCCCCAAAAAACCATTTTTTTTACAAAATTCCCTATTTGTAACTCTAGCGGGGTCTTCTCACTTTCTATATCCTCAAGACTCTTCCCAATTTTACCAAGGGCCGTATTGTTGCCAATTGCCGTAATAGTTGCTATTGCCAAACCACTGGCCACAGTGGTGCCAAGGTAAATGGAACTATCATCATTTGTTACATCTTTATAAACGGATAGGGATTCCCCAGTGAGAATGGATTCATTGACCGAAAAATCGTTGGAATGTATAATGGTGCCATCGGCCGGGATTGTACTGCCCTCATCTACAATGAGACTGTCCCCAACAACTAGTTCTTCACTTTTAATTTCAATGACCTCGCCATTTCTATACACCTTGGAATGTGGCTGGGTAAAATCTTTTAATTTTTGAAGAGCATGGCGACTCCTGGAATCTTGATATAGGGAAATAGAAGCTACCATGACAATGGCTATGGCCAAGAAAATCCCATCCCCATAATCCCCGCTGGCAAAGTAAATCACCGAAGCCACCAAAAGTAAAATCACCATGGGTTCTTTGGCGAGACCCCTCAAGGCATCGAGAAATCTATTTTCTTTTTCGAAAACTAGCTTGTTCTGTCCATGCGAAGCCCTTGATTGTAGTACTTGTTCATCAGTAAGGCCTGTGATCTCAAAATTATCGATGGACATTTAGTTGGGATTATCGCTTTAGCCGTTAGGTATCCCTAAAATACTGAAAAATCAACAAAATGAGGATTCTTAAATATTATGGATAAACAGTTTTCTAGGTTCATACCTGTTTTGAAACAAACGATCTCAGATTTGGGACTGATTTGTCCCAATTTATTCAAGATTACCCACTATTAAAACCGTGGTAACTTCTATATTTGCACTTCCAAAATTGAAACCTTGTTCAAGCAGTATACTAAAGAATTCCGTTATAACTTACAATTGTCTTTCCCTGTCATTTTGGGGATGCTGGGTCATACCTTTGTGGCATTTGCAGATAATATAATGGTAGGCCAGTTGGGTACTGCAGAATTGGCCGCAGTCTCTTTGGGAAATAGCTTTGTTTTTATTGCGATGTCTCTTGGTATCGGATTCTCTACGGCTATAACTCCTTTGGTCGCAGAAGCGGACGGCGCTGGAAATAAAGAAGTTGGAAAAAGTGCCTTAAAGCACGGATTGGTACTTTGCACAGGATTGGGGTTGTCCCTTTTTGGCTTGATCATGTTGTCTAAGCCGCTAATGCATATGATGAAGCAGCCACCAGAGGTTGTTGAATTGGCAATGCCCTACTTAGACTTGGTAGCCTTTTCTTTGGTTCCCTTGATTATTTTTCAAGCCTTCAAACAATTTTCTGAGGGGCTTTCCCAGACCAAATATCCCATGTATGCCACGGTAATTGCCAATATCGTGAATATTGTTCTCAACTATTTATTGATTTTTGGTTCCTTCGGATTCCCAAAAATGGGAATCGTTGGTGCGGCACTGGGAACATTGATTTCTAGGATTGTGATGGTCATTTATATATGGGTCCTTTTAAAAAATAAAAAGAAATTCCATGATTATGTTACGGGGTTCAACTTCCGGAACATAGAAAAAAAGGTCATGAAAAAAATTATCGACCTCGGGTTTCCTTCGGCCCTACAAATGTTCTTTGAGGTGGGCATTTTTACAGGAGCTATCTGGTTGAGCGGGGTATTGGGTAAAAATTCACAGGCAGCAAATCAAATTGCGTTGAACTTGTCCAGCATGACCTTTATGGTGGGGATGGGACTTGGAGTGGCGGCCATGATACGTGTGGGCAACCAAAAAGGATTAAAGAATTTTCAAGATCTAAGACGGATAGCCATTTCCATATTCTTTTTGACATTTTTATTGGAAATCGTTTTTGCGACCTTGTTCCTTTTGTTCAAAGATTGGCTACCAACAATTTATTTGGATGTCAACGATCTTGCCAATAGTGCCGATAATACCGAGGTGATCATTATGGCGGCAGAGTTAATATTGGTTGCCGCATTTTTTCAGATTTCAGACGGTTTACAGGTTGTTATTCTAGGTGCATTACGAGGTCTACAGGATGTGAAGATTCCCACAATCATGACATTTATTGCTTATTGGCTGATAGGATTTCCTGTTAGTTTTTATTTGGGATTGTATACCCCATTGCGCAGCACGGGGATATGGATTGGACTATTGGCTGGCTTGACTGCCTCTGCAATAATGTTGTATATTCGGTTCAATTATCTTACAAAAAAATTACTTGTCAATACACTAATAGAGATTAAATAGATAAAATTAATAAGACTATGGATTTTCCTAAATTTTTACTGGGTGACAATACCGATTACCCAACTGCCATATTTGTTGTTCATACAGAGTACCCTAGATTTATCATCAATTTGGAAGATGATGAAGTAGAGTGGTTGGAAGATTTTACCAAAGAGGACGAAAAAGACCTTGAAGCTGAAGCAGAAACTCTCATAGAGCAGGCTACTGCTTTTTATGACAGGGAAATTTCCAGATACGTGGACTAATAGGGATGGAGCAACTGGTACAACTCGATAAGCAATTTTTCTTGTTTCTCAATGCCATGGGGAGCACAACCTGGGATGGATTTTGGTTGTTCATGACCAATAAATTAAGTTCCATACCGCTCTATCTGTTTTTACTAATTGCTTCGTACAAAAGCTTTGGACTGAAAAAGACCCTGTTGATCGTGGTCACGGTAGCATTGCTCATTACGGCAACCGATCAATTGGCCAATTTTTTTAAATATGGGGTACGGCGATTACGGCCCTGCCATGATCCGGAACTAAACGGGCTGGTGCGCTTGGTAAAAAGTAGTTGTGGAGGTAAATATGGCTATTTCTCTGCACATGCGGCTAATTCATTTGCGTTGGCTTTTTTCTTCACCAGGTTATTAGCATTAAAATACAAGTTTATTGGTCTCTTTTTAATTATTTGGGCTACGGTAGTGGCCTACAGTAGAATATATGTGGGAGTTCATTTTCCCTTGGATATATTGACGGGGATGGGAATAGGCTTATTTTTAAGCTGGTTATTTACAAAGTTGTATATATTTGCTCTTCAGAAATTCTTCTATGATTTCTAAAACACGGTATTGGTTTTTATTAACTTTTGTTATTTTGGTCTATGTGGCCGGAATGTTCGTTACCCTTCTCGAAAACGACTCCGCCCAATTTGCCGTCATGGCCATGCGCATGGTCCAAGAGAACGATTTTCTAAGTCTTTTTAAAGGTCCCGAAGAATATTTGGATAAGCCCCATATGCACTATTGGCTTGCGGCAATTTCCTTCAAACTATTTGGTATCAATGAATGGGCCTATCGCATTCCAGGAATCCTATCTACCTTATTAGGAGCCTATAGCTGCTATGGTTTGGGTAAATTGTTATACAATAAGGCTACAGGAAAATTGGCAGCTTTGGTCTTCATGACCGCACAGACCATTATGTTATCTACCATGGATGTACGTACCGATGCGGTACTTACAGGTTTTACCATTTTTGCCATTTGGCATTTGGTGGCTTTTATAGAGCATCATAAAATGCAGTCAATAATTTTAGGTGCTTTTGGCGCAGGGATAGCATTTTCCACCAAAGGGCAAATCGCTATTTTGGTTATTGGTTTTCCCATTTTATGCCATTTGGCCTACACTAGAAAATGGCTCTCCCTGGTCAATTGGCGCATCTTGGTGGCTTTGGTGATATTTGCGATTACCATTACACCTATGCTGTATGCCTACTACCACCAGTTTGACCTACATCCAGAAAAGGTTATTCGTGGGAAGGACCACCGAAGTGGTATTTTCTTTATTTTTTGGGAACAAAGTTTTGAACGCTTGAGCGGCGAGGGAGTGGGTAAGAATAGTAGTGATTTCTTCTTTTTCTTCCACACATTTCTATGGGTGTTTTTACCATGGACAGTGCTTGGGATAGCGGCCTACTGGACACGACTGAAAAAATTGTACCAATTAAAATTTAAGTATGATCCCGCAACAGAATTTTTAACGGTTGGAGGAATAACACTTATTTTCATTATCATAAGTTTTGCACAGTTTAAACTACCCCATTACCTAAATATTACCATGCCCTTGTTCTCCATCTTGACGGCTTCCTATCTCTTCAAGATGTACGAGACCGGTAGTCAGAAAACCAAAAAGATATTTTTGGGAATACAGTATTTTATTTTGGCTATTGTATTTATTGCGATGCTTCTTTTGTGCCTATTTGTCTTTAAACTGCAAACAACACTTTCCTTTGTTTTATTGGGGATGCTATTAGCTGTGATCGTCTATTTTTGCCTGAAGAAGGAGGACTATGCCATAAGAGTGTTTACCATAGGAATATACACGTCACTGTTGTTAAACTCTATACTAAACCTTCATTTTTATCCGTCCTTATTAAAATATCAAGGAGGATCCAATATGGCCAAAATTGTGGCAGAACAAGAGATACCGGTGGAGGATATCTACAAGGTGTCTCCGATGTATACTTGGGCACTGGACTTTTATAATAAGCGTCCTGTGACCATGGCTTCCTTACAGGATCTTAAGAAGAAAAGTGATGTATGGATCTATGTTACCAACGATGAGCTGCTTAAACTAGATGAGGAAGGCTTCATATGGGATAAAAGGTACGTAGTGGACCAATTCAGAATTACCAGGTTACAGGCGAAATTTATGAATCCGTCCAAGCGAAAAAATATAGTGGACAAAATGTACTTGGTCCATATCAATTAAACTTCAAAGGTATCCAATTCCGGTTTTTTAAAATGGTACGCTATACCCAATAGGGATACCAGGGCAGTAATCAAAAAGAAAACCATAGAGATGCCAATTGATGCATTTTGGTCCAATGCCAACCATGCTGCACCATAGAAGAAAGTAACTTCCCTACTTCCAATTCCGCCAATGGTTAGCGGTAATACCGAAATGATAGATGATATAAGAAATATAAAAAGGTAAGCCACTGTGTTATATTCTAGATGAAGTGCTTTTAATATTAAGAACGCACTGATCAATTGGAACAATTGTACCAATGCAGAATAACCAAAGGACGACCAAAAAACAGGTAGCACATAAGGGAAAAACCTCTTGTTCAAAAACCAGAAGACCACAACACTAAGAATCATTCCTACAACAGCTACGACCTTAAGAAACGGTATATCTGCCTGATTTAAAAAGAGGGCTAGGAGGCAGGCGTAGATAAATAAAAGGAGCATCCCGCTCAAGCGATCAAGCACCAATACGGAGACCACCTTTTTGGTTACTATATCAAACTTTTTCTTGATCAAGTATCCTTTGTAGGCATCTCCACCAATACCTCCCGGGAGAAATAGGTTATAGAACATTCCCAACAGATAAAGTTTAAGATTGCTCTTTTGAGTGAGGTGAATTTTTAGTTCGTGAAAATATAGATTTAGTCTAAAGGAAGAAATCACCTTGGAAACCACAAATGCCAGAATCGCCATTACTAAATATAAAGGCTGGGTACGTTTTATGGTCTGTACAACCTCTTCGATATTGATTTTCGAAAATATAAAGTAGATCAAAACCGCACTGATACTTATTTTTAATGCGGTGATGAGGTGTTTACGCTGCTTTATCACCTACGAATACTTTTTTAATTCGGTAAGGTCTCTTGCTTTGCGATTCGTAATACGTGCGTATCAGTAATTCCATGACAATCCCAATGGTAAACAATTGTATGCCCGCAAGGATGAACATCATTCCAAATATCAATAAAGGACGTGTGCCAATATCTTCCCCCATCAATTTTACGATCAAAAGGTAAATGTTGATGAAAAATCCAAGAATGATCAATAGGACACCAAAAATACCAAAGAGATGAATGGGCCTCTGGAAGTACTTTCGGATAAACAAGAGCAGCATCATATCTGCCACAACTTTGAAAACACGTTCCAAACCGTATTTGGAAACTCCTGCATGCCTTGCATGGTGTTTTACGGGCACTTGTTTTATCTGTGCACCTTCCAAATGTGCCAATAAGGTAATAAACCTATGCATTTCGCCATATAGGTTCAAGTCTTTTGCAATATCTTTTGTAAAAACCTTAAGAGCACAACCATTGTCCTTAATGTCCAATTTAGTAACCCTTCTCACCAAAAAATTAGCAATCTTTGAGGGTATTTTTTTAACCAAGGAATCTTTTCTTTTCTGGCGAATCCCTGTTACTACATCATATTCCCCGCTGACGGCATAGGTCAGCATTTGTGGGATATCACTGGGGTCATTCTGAAGATCCCCATCCATGGTAATGATATATTCCCCTTTTGCATAATCGATACCTGCAGCCAAAGCCAAGCTTTGACCATAATTCTTCTTCAATTCAATAAGATGCACCTTTTCGTCTTTCAGGTCCTTGACCACTTTTCTTGTCTGGTCGGTAGAAAAATCATCGATATAGATAATCTGATAATTATAACCTTCCAGGCTTTCGTGGATTTTTTTTGTAAGTAGCGCAGCATTGTCTTCCTCATTATATAAAGGAACAACGATAGACAATAAAGAATCTGTGATAATATTCATTGACAGGTGTTATTTCAGGGGCAAATTTAGGCTTTTTATTTAAGTTCTTTTTGATGCAGGGCCAAGAGCTTTTCAGCGGCCTTAAATGGAGAAATTTTGCTGTCCATTACTTCAAGCAATAAACGATCTAAAAGGACCTTTACCTCTTTGTTTTGGTAAAATCTCTGCTTTAGCTGGTCTTCAACCGTTTGTAACAGCCAGTATTTGTTTTGTTCCCTTCTTTTCAGTTGAAATCCACCTCTTATCTTATTCTCCTCTAAATAGGTGTCTACAAGTTCCCATATTTTATGAATACCCTTATTTTCCAGAGCTGAACAGGTAAGTACTTTGGGAATCCATCCGTTCTCCTTTGGTGGGTATAGGTGAAGGGCTCTTGTAAATTCGGTCTTCGCAATTTTCGCCCTTTTCAGGTTATCCCCATCGGCCTTATTGATGACGATGGCATCTGCCATTTCCATGATGCCTCTTTTGATTCCTTGGAGTTCATCACCGGCACCGGCCAATTTTAGGAGCAAAAAGAAATCCACCATACCGTGAACTGCTGTTTCACTTTGCCCGACACCTACGGTTTCTATTAAAATAACGTCATAGCCGGCGGCTTCACAAAGGATTATGGATTCCCTTGTCTTACGGGCCACACCTCCCAAAGAACTCCCTGAAGGGGAAGGTCTTATAAAGGCATTGGGATCTTTCACCAGTTCTTCCATACGGGTCTTGTCACCTAAAATACTCCCTTTGCTAATAGAACTAGTTGGGTCTACGGCAAGAACAGCGACCTTTTTTCCCAAGGCCGTCAAATGCAGGCCAAAAGTTTCTATAAAGGTGCTTTTTCCAACCCCTGGAACACCAGTAATTCCTATTCTGATACTGTTTTTGGTGTGCGTAAGGCAGTTTTCAATAATCTCATTTGCCCTATTTAAATGGGTAATATTGGTGCTTTCAACTAATGTAATAGCCCTTCCCAAAGCGGTTTTGTTTCCATGTAAGATACCTTCCGTAAGCTCTTTGGCAGACGGGATATTTTTTCTAAAAGATTTAATTTTAGAAATACTCTCCGAACTTGTGTTTTTTTCTGAACTCAATGCTACTTGTTAATTGGAATACTCACTTTGGTCTTATCCCATGCCATCGTGAGCAATACAGGGTCTTTACCTTCAAAATCAATTGTAAAACTTTCTAGGGCTTCTGTCATATTCGCTGTTGGAACTACCACTTTTACAATGTCTTCCTCGGGATTTCTGGTGGTATCCTTTCCCCCACTCAAAATAGTTACTCCCCAAGCGGGCACCTCTTTATTAAAAATTATTTCCCATTGATCCTTACTAGGTTTGGTCCAAAGGGAATAGGTCCCTGCTTGTAGGTTTTTATCCATGATCTTAATATCGGTGGCGGTGGTAAAGGTTGTTGGTTCATTGGCGCCAGTTCTCCATACTACATTATAAGGGACCAAATCTCCAAAAATTATACGGTCCTTTTTAAAAGGGCTACTATAATTGACCGTCAGTTCCATTCCATCTTCCTTGAAGGCGGCTATTTTTTCCGGACTATTCTTTTTGGTCTGTTCTTTTAAAAAAGGCTGACCAACAAAGTAAAATAATGCGCCTAGTAGTATAAAGACAATAAGAACCCATTTTAATGCTTTCATTTTTGGTGGATTTTTGGTTGGTGGAACTAATTTACTAAATACAGTTCAAAGCACGTTGAAAAGAGCCTTGATTCTAAGAAAGGATTAAAAAGACCTGCTTGGAATTCTAAGGAACGGAAACAAAGAAATTAAGATTTTGGATAATTTTAGGAGATAGTTTTATGTGGTTTCAATTTCAATTGGTACTTTAAGGGGTATTAAAAAAGACATATATGAAAACTATTTTTGAGAGCAGTGCAACCAATGAAGGTGGTAGAAACGGTCATGTGACCAGTGAGGATGGATTAATAGATTTTGAGGTAAGAATGCCTGGAGGCAAAACAAAAACGGAGGGAAAATATAGCAATCCGGAACAGCTTTTTGCGGCGGCGTATTCCACTTGTTTTGCCAGTGCTTTACAAGCTGTAGCCAAAGAACATGAGGTAAAGGATTTAGGGGATTTTATTGTGACGGCTACTATTGCCCTTCAAGAAGACGAAGATGGGTTTTTATTGGAGGCAACCTTAGATTGCTACTTGCCAACAGTGGACCAAGAAAAAGGGGAGGAACTGGTAAATGCCGCCCATGAAATTTGTCCTTATAGCAGGGCCACAAGGGATAATATCACGGTACACTTGAACCTTTTAATGGATGAATAAATTTAACTAAAATATAGAAGGGGCCGTCAATCAGGATTGACGGTCTTTTTTAGTTTTATACGGCCTTTTTTAGTTTTATAAGGTGCCAAAATCAAAAGTTGATTCATTCTTATATAATTCCCCCGGCTCTAGGATTGAAGAAGGAAAATTGGACTGGTTTGGTGCATCAGGATAATTTTGGGTCTCAAAACAAATGGCAGGAAAAGAGGCAGGGGTATAAATAACCACAGCTGGTTGGTTGGTGGTTACCTTCATTACAATTCCCGAAACATCGGAAGATACGGTGACAGCATTCTTACAATGGGGTTTAACTATGAAAGGGGTGTCCAAACTAGTAGAACCTATTTTTTTATTGGACAAAAAATCATTCTGGGTATTCACGACCTTCTTGATCCTTCCTGTTGGCACCAATTGTTCATCTAATTCTAAAAAGCCATCGGATTTTAATTCCATATTATAATGGGCTACAGAATTTTCACCATCCAATTTAAAGTAGGAGTGGTTGGTCAGGTTGATGACCGTTGTTTTATCGGTCTGAGCTTCATGTGAAATATGTAGGGAATTATCTATCAATTTATAGGTGACATGAACTTCAAGGTTGCCTGGATATCCTTCCTCCAAATCTTCGCTCTTATAAGAGAGTTTAATGAAGGGATTTTTCCCTGAATGCACTTTATTGAGTGTCCAATATTTCTTTCCAAATCCAATTTTACCGCCGTGCAAGTGCACCCCATTTTTGTTAGATAAGGGATAAAACTCACCATCCAAATGAAATCCACCTCGAGAAATCCTTCCTGCATATCTGCCGATGCACGCCCCTAGGGCATTTTGATCACTTAAATAGACTTCTGGATTTTCATGTCCTACAACTACATTCTGTTCCTTGCCATGCTTATCTTTCACCATCATTTTTTGGATAATGGCCCCGTATTCCAAAACAGTTAAGGATATATATTCGTTTTTAATGGTAATTTGTTTCAAAGGAAGAAAATTAGAATAGCGATAAAAATAGAGGTTTTTATCAAATTTCAAGGGGCAATGCCCAAAAGTTGGTCTAAATTAAGTAATAAACTGGACGTCTTTTAGGTTTTAAGATCTAATCAGGGATGGCTCGCATTGTAAGGATCATGTTGATCATAATCAAAAATCCATCAGCCCGATTATTCCAATAAGACTAAGGTTCCAAATATATTGGCATTTTTATAGCCTTGATTTTTGTCCTCCCCAGGTACAAAAACGGACCCGATAAAATTTTCGCGTTCTTTGCTGTCATCATTATCGCAATAGGCAATGGCAAAACCAACCTTTTTGTTTGTCTCTAAATTTTTTGGACTATTTTTTTCTCCATCAACAAAACTGTCATCGTATATTTTAACAGCAATTTCCCAGGTGCTGGTTTGCCCATTGGTGGTTCTTACGGAAGTTATATGGTCATTGTACAACCTTGGTAATTCATCAGGGGCCAAATCAACAACATTACCGTCCAAAGCAATATGATATGCGAAAGCATTATGGTTAAACTGATGTGGACCACCTGAGTTGTCTTCATCTATAAAAACTTCAACGCAGTCATCGTCCCACCATAATTTTAAAGGATCATCATACTGGTCATATAGGACGTCATCGGTGATTTCCGCTAGGATATATAAAGCACTTTCATCCCAACTTAATTTGTACCGGCCGCTAAAATCCTTGTAGGTGTAAGCGTTTCCCAACCAATTTTGGTCCATAGCAAGCCACTCTGCCTTGTTCCAGCAATCGTCCATATCTTTCCCATCTATATTTGGGCTTTTGCTCGCTTTCTTAACCTCTATGATTTGATGGTCTACTTTTTTGTCGGAAGAACAGCTCCAGACCATGAAAGATAAAAATATTACTAACAGCTTTTTCATATATCGAAGATACTATTTTCGCTGTAAAGTAGTCAAATTCTTATTTCAATGCGAATCCGTTTTTAAAAGTTCTGGAAATTTTTTCTGGAACCTTTTTAATCTAGGAACGGAAACACCTTGAATATATGGGTTGTTAGGATGTTTCCTTTCATAATCCTGATGATAATCTTCCGCAATATAGAATTTAGTAAACGGGGATACTTCTGTTACAATTGGGTTATTGTAGACCTTGTCCTTTGTTAATTTGGCTATATAGTCCACAATTATTTTTTTCTC
The DNA here is from genome assembly GCA_041602195.1 of Sediminicola sp. Taxonomy (GTDB): domain Bacteria; phylum Bacteroidota; class Bacteroidia; order Flavobacteriales; family Flavobacteriaceae; genus Sediminicola. Next base: position 38,955 of record JBFIGS010000001.1, read on the forward strand.
CCCTTCATTTTTATAGAAAGCAACAGATCTGTATTGTGCCCCTCTGTCTGGCCCTTGTTTGTTTAAGGTAGTTGGGTCTTGGGATCCAAAGAATACCTTTACCAAGGTTTCATAAGAAACCACCTTTGGGTTGTAATATACTTCAACGGCCTCGGCATGGCTAGTCTGTCCCATTGCGACTTGTTCATAAGTGGGATTCAATTCAGTGCCTCCTGCATAGCCAGATATCACCTCCTTAACACCTTTGACACTTTCAAAAACAGCCTCCACACACCAAAAACAGCCACTGGCAAAATAAGCCGTTTCATATTCTTTAAGGTCTTGGGCACCATAAGCTACCTTATCAACCTGTGGTTTTTGATCTTTATTTTTTGACTGGCAGCTAGTGCTGAACAAGGCAATGGCACTTACCATAATAATTTTAAGCATCTTCATGGTTTCTTTCTTTTAATAGTAGTCTGAATTTACAAATACTTACGAAGTATGATGTTAAAAGGTTTTAAAGTTTTGATCTATTCTATATTTCAAGTTAGACTTTAAAAAGATTTCATGAATTCCCTTTATATTTGAAAGGAAAGAATCTGGTTATCGGTCTTTACAATAGAACGGCCAATTAATAGTATAAACAACACCAAATATGAGAAGATTATTAGTACACATTGTCCTATTTTCATTCAGTTATTTAGCAACTGCACAATCCAATGATGGTTTTCTGGCCCAGTCACAGACCAAGGAAAAACAAGTGGAGGATTATTTCTTGGAAACTGTCGATTTTGATCAGTATAAGATACATCTAAAGACATTGACCCAAAAACCACACGTGGCCGGAAGTAAGGCCAATGAGGAAGTGAGGGATTATATGGCCAATGTCATGAAAAATGCGGGGATGAAAGTAGATCTATATCCCTATGACATCTATATGTCCAAAAACCCTGGAACCTCCTTAATAGAATTGGTTACACCTATCCGGGAACCCCTGAACCAACAAGAGTTTATTTTGGAAGGTGATGCCTATTCTTCCAGTGCCGACCTATGGAAAGGTTGGAATGCCTATTCGGGCAGTGGGGATGTAACGGCAGAAGTGGTGTATGCCAATTATGGTACCAAGGAAGACTTTGAAAAATTGAAGGAACTCGGCGTTTCCGTTAAGGGCAAAATTGTCTTGGCCAGATATGGAAAAAACTTTAGGGGCTATAAAGCAAAATTTGCGGAGGAAAATGGTGCGGCCGGACTCATTATATATACTGATCCGGCAGATAGTGGTTTTACAAAAGGATTGGTGTACCCAGAAGGAGTGTATTCCAATGAAAGTGCCATACAACGTGGGTCTGTTCTTACAGAGGAATTTACAGGAGATCCTTTGACCCCTTATGAGCCTGCTCTTCCTTTGGATGGAAAGAAAAAAATTAAACGCCTGGATCCCAAGGATACCAATATGCATACCATTCCGGTAACACCTATTGGTTACGGGTCTGCCCAAAAAATATTGGGACTAATGTCCGGGAAGGTAGTTCCGGAAGGCTGGCAAGGCGGACTTCCTTTTACTTATCGATTGGATGGGGGAGATGAATTGAAATTGCGTTTGATGGTGGATCAAAAAAGGGATTTTGTAAGGGTCCATAATGTAGTGGGTACCATAAAGGGTACTGAATATCCTGATGAATGGATAATTCTAGGATGCCATTATGATGCTTGGGGGTACGGAGCTACCGATCCCAATAGTGGAACGGCCATGTTATTGGGTCTTAGCGAATCGTTGGGAAAACTAGCCAAAGAAGGAAAAGGACCAAAGCGCTCCATATTGATTGCACATTGGGATGCCGAAGAGCATGGGGTAATCGGTTCGGCGGAATGGGTAGAACAAATGAAAGATGAACTAAACGCCAAGGCCGTGGCCTATCTCAATTTTGATGGGGGAGTATCTGGTAAGAATTTTGGGGCATCGGCCTCTCCTACTTTAAAGAAGGTACTGGTTGAAGCTTCCAAGGAAGTGAATTATCCAGAAACGGATAAAACGGTTTACGAGGTATGGAAAGGAGATAATGACGCTCCCAAAATAGGAAACCTGGGTGGTGGCTCGGATCATATAGGATTTTATATGCATGTGGGAGTACCTTCCTTAAGTGGTGGTACATCTGGACCAACATTGTATCATACCAATTATGACAGTTTTGGTTTTTATGAAAAATTTGTAGACCCATCATTTAAAATGGGGCCTATGGTAGAGCAACTGGTAGGAATAATGACCCTGAGGTTGGCCAATGCGGAAATCATCCCATACGATGTAAAAAGATATGCAACGGACCTTAAGTTGCATTTTGAAAAGGCAACTGCCGGTGTAAAGTCATTTGACAAAAATTTTGAGGGTTTTGGTCTTGTGGATTCTTCACTTGTGAAATTAGAGGAGGTTGCTGCCCGATTCGAAACTAGGTTGACCACTGTGTTGAACAACAGTAGTCTGTCTAAAAATGAGATCAAATCTATCAATTCAAAAATGCTGGCCCTAGAAAAAAGCTTTATAGATTCTAAGGGGATGTATTATGGGGATTGGTACAAATCCCTTTACGCTTCTACAGATCCGTTCAGTGGCTATGCTTCATGGATGCTTCCGGGGATAGAATATGAAATATCCCTAAAATCTTCAGACCGACTAGAGGAATGGGACATGCGATATAGCAAGGCTATTGATAATTTAAGCGGTAAGATCAATGTTTTGATATCTGAATTGAACTAAAAATTAATCAAAGCCACATTAATATATGTCCATATTAACCCCCTTGGAAAGATCACTTCAAAATTACAGCAGTGCTTTTATATCAATCTTGGAACCCTTTCTTTTGGAGCACTATACGCCATTGGACCTATCTACGGAAAACACTTCTCTGGATGGGGTTGATATTACCAATGCAGAAGCTTGTCAAAGACATATAGATTCCATTTTGAGGAAGAATAGGGCAGAGGTAGCCTATGGTGGTTATTTGGAACAAAGAAACTTGTACAATGGGAACGGACATTTTTTAGCATCTGAAGATAAACGGAACGTTCATTTGGGAATGGATTTTTGGGCCAAGGCAGGAACATGGGTGCGGGTGCCGATTGCCGGGAAGGTCCATAGTTTTAGGAATAATGATACTTCAGGCGATTATGGTCCGACCATCGTTTTAGAACATATTTTAGAGGGGATTAAATTCCATACCCTCTATGGACATTTGTCCGTAGAATCCTTGAACGGACTGTTTGTGGGAAAAGAATATGTCAAGGGGGAAATACTTGCATCATTGGGGACGCCCGAAATCAACGTAAACTATGCCCCACACCTCCATTTTCAGATTATTGAGGATATAGGCGAATACAAAGGGGACTATCCGGGGGTTTCTACTACAAAAGAGTTGGAATATTTCGCCAACAATTGTCCGAATCCCAATTTTTTATTGAAGGTGAATTAGGGTCATACCGATTAACTACCTATTAATCCGATAAGTGATTTTAACTTCAAATTCACTTATCGGATTTTTTTTGCACTTCAACCAAACTTTTGTCAATAGCCGAAAAATAAGGGGTTTGAGCGAGTTTAGAAGATCATAGCCTACATGCTGTGGTACCTTTACAGAACAAAACCCAAGTCATGAAAACTATTTTAACATTCGTCTTTATCCTTTTTATCGGAGTTGTTGCCCAAGCACAGGAAACAACAAATGACATTAAAGTTGAGAATGTTGAAACTACCATCGTTACTTCTAATACCTCTACCAAGTATAACGAAGTATCTACAGAGAACAACAACGAGGTTGCTCGTTTGTACAAGTTCAAAAATGCAAGAGTTTTGAAGGCTTTGACCTTTACTACCAAAAGAAACAATGCTAAATTGGCCTAATCATGGTTGAAATCATTCTGAGTACTGGTTTACTGTATTATGTATATTCTGTAATAGCACCAAAACTTCACAAAAGGCACTTAAGAACCATAAAGGTTAGAAGCAAGTAAAAGACATCGATTCCTGAATACATAGGTGGACCTCTTAGGCAATGAAAGTTGATTTAGGCCGCTATTGCTTTTTGGATAGACTTCGGTGAGTAAGTAGGATGATATGACTAAATAGGTCCTTCCCATCGAAACTGTTCCTCGTAAAACACCCAAAAAGCAATAGGAAGTAATGTGTACGGTTATGCTGTATCGATTAACTGCACAAAATATCGGTAACCGATATTTTGTGCCATTGCCGTTTGTCGACCTTTTATTACACTTTGTCCCATCCTTTGTCAGATACCGAAAAATAAGGGACTTTAGACGAATTACATCGAGTTCAAATACACAATGGGCGTTCTACTTATATAACAAAACGTTACCATTATGAAAGCCATCTTAACTTTAATCTTTGTTCTTTTTATCGGAGTTGCTGCCCAGGC
>JBFIGS010000002.1:0-43331 GCA_041602195.1 Sediminicola sp.
CTCTCGCTATAATTCTATATTCAATAATTGCCCTGTCAACTGCAACAATTGCAATTCAGCCAGTTTAGCGTCATATTTGGCAAGGTTTTTATTGGTTTGGGCATTTAAAAGGTTGATCTGTGCCTGACGGAATTCAATAGATGTTATCCTCCCCAATTTAAATTGCTCTTCAGAACGTTCAAAATTATTTCGGTTGGTTACAACATTTTGTTCCTGTATCTGATAAATGTTCAGCCTATTCTCGTAGATGGCCAAGGCATTTAAAATATCCCTATTAACTTCCAACTGAATTTGCTTCCTTGTCAATTCCTGATTGGCATAGGCTATTTTGGCATTTTTGACCCTTACAGTAGTTCCTCCACCATCAAAAAGGTTCCAGGTAAGATTGGCACCAAGGGCAAAATTAAGATTGTTCGTATTTGTTCCTGGAAAAAATGCGGAAGCTGCGCTTTGGTTAAGGTTCCATCCATATGCACCGGTCAGTCCAACGGTCGGCAAATACCCCGATCTGCTCACTTTAATATCATAATCGTTTATTGCCAAGCTCCGTTCGGATTGCAAAACGGCCACATTGTTATTGTTGGTAAGCTTTACATACTCGTCCAATTGCAATCTGGGGATAAAACGCACTACCGTATCAACCTTGAAGGTATTGTTAAGGTCTTGGTTCAAGATCACATTCAAATCCCGTTTGGCGTTGGCCAAATTCTGATTGGCATTCAATAGGTTGATGCTATCATTGGTAACGTCTACTTGGGCGTTTAATATATCCAGTTGGGTATTCTGCCCGTATTCAAAGGAGTATTCAGCCCTCTTTATTCTATCCTGGGATATCTCCAAGGCCTGCAGCAATACCTTTTGATTTTCTGTTAACCTGGCAATTTCAAAATACACACTAAACAATTGTAGGATTGTATTCTCTATGGTCTCCCGAGCTTGTAACTCGCTCAACTGATACTGCTCCTTTAGCCTTTTATAGTTGTATAAGCGACCTAGCCCATCAAATAGCACATAATCGGCACGGATAGCGGTATTGTAGCGTTGAGCCTCGGCCTTCTCCAATACAACATCAGGAAAGGGATTTCCATTATCATCTAAACGACCCGGAAACTCTATGGTAGAATCGTCCCTGTTATAGTTGGCCCCGGCAGTTCCAGTTAACGTTGGCAAATAGCCAGAATTAAGAATTCCCGTATTGTTTTCGGCAATTTCTACATTGTTTTTGGCCACCACTATGTTGAAATTATTCTGAAGCGTGGTTACCACAGCTTCTTCCTTGGATAATAAGTTCTCTTGGGCTGCTATGTCCTGCCCGAAAACTATTGATAAAATAAACAGTAGATAAAGTTTCTTCATGGACCTATATGCTCTTTTCGGTAGTTTCTTCGATGTTACCGTTGGAATGAATTTCGTTTTCTATTTGGTAATGATTTTTTTCCATGTGTCTTTCCTGAGCTTGTTCCTTGATCGCTCTTTCCACTTCCTCTTTGGTCACATGTCCACCAGTGGCCAACCACTTGGAGCTCACCTTGAATCTATTGCTGAATGCAAGAAAAAGCGGTAGCATCAATAAGGTGAGTATCGTGGCAAAACCAATACCGTATGCAATGGAAATCGCCATAGGCTTTAAAAACTGTGCCTGCCTGCTCTTTTCCAAAAGCAATGGTGCCAATCCTGCAATAGTAGTAATAGATGTTAAGAATATGGCCCTAAATCTAGATTTACCTGCTTCAAAAATGGCATCATCGAACTTCATCCCCCCCCTTAGGTTAGAATTGAACTTGCCGATGAGCACCAATCCATCATTCACCATAATCCCTATTAAGGCAATAATACCCAACATAGATAGAATATTGATTGGAAAATCATGCAGCCAGTGTCCCCATGCTACTGCCGTTAAACTAAAGGGCACCAACAAGATGAGCAACAGTGGTTGGCTAAAACTCCTAAAAGTAAAGGCAATAACGATGTATATCAACAATAGCACGGTTAACCCTACGGATTTTAATGAACCCAATAATTTCCCGGCCTCCCTATTCTGGCCCTCATAGGAGGCAGTTACGGTTGGATATTTTGATTGTATCTCTGGCATGACCTGCGTCCGGATATCCGTCATAATATCGGTGGCACTGGTAGCCTTATCATCCTTTAGATCGGCGGATATTTGAATTTCCCTTCTTCCATCCAAATGGTTGATGGCCACATCCCCTCTTTCTATGGTGTATGTAGCTATTTCCTTCAAGGGGACTTTATTGCCAGAAGGAGTAGTAATGCGCATTTCATCAAGGTCGGTAATAGACGATCTATCTTGACGGTCATAGCGCACCCATACTCGGATCTCATCCTGTCCTCTTTGGAAACGTTGTGCTTGGGTACCAAAAAATCCAGCCCTAACCTGATTCATGATGGTCCTTAGGTCCAAGCCCAACAAATAGGCATTTTCCTTAAGTTCCAATCGTATTTCCTTAATCCCAGCCGGATCATTATCGGCAACGTCCTTTAGGAGTGCATTGTTCTCCAAGGCCGTTTTCAATTCTTTCTTGGCGCCCTTTAGTTCCTGAATATTATTTCCCATTAGGGATACAGAAACAGGGTCTCCACCAAAGTTACCTCCAGATCCATAAATCAAACTTTCAACGCCCAATACAGGGCCCACTAGTTCTTGTAATCTACTGGTGACCAAATTGGAGGCTATTTCATCTGGCCTTTCCTCTCCGGGTAATAAATTGATGACGAGGGAGGCTGCAGAAGAACCTGGTCCTACGGTCCTGATCATATTTTCAAAAAGGACCTTATCGGTTCCTTTCAAATAGGTTTCAGTAAGCTCTTGGTTCACTATTTCAGCCTTTTCTTCGATCAGGCTAATAATGGAGTCCGTGATCTTTTCATTGGTACCGTTGGGCATTAACAATGAAACCTGAACCCTGTCACTGGCAATAGAAGGAAAAAAAGCAGTCCTTATAATTCCCCCACCCACAGATCCTAGGGTAAGCACCAATGCCATTATAAAAAATGAGAACGTTAGAATTTTGTGTTTTAGCGTAAATCGGAGTGCGGGCCCATAAACCGTGTCCCGCATCCAGACCATCATCTTATCTCCGTATTCATTGATCACCCGTAACTTCGAAAAGACTTTGGCAATGCCCTTTTTGGGTTTCTTGTCCAAGGGTTGCAATGCCTTTGAATGCGCTAAATGGGCTGGTAAAATAATCAGGGCCTCTACCAACGATACTACTAGGGTAAGAATCACGATTACGGACACCTCACTAAAAAACTCACCAATACGCCCATCCAAAAACAGAAATATGGAAAAGGCAAGGATGGTAGTTATAATGGCAGAAACTATGGGCGGAATTACCTCCATTGTTCCATCTATGGCCGCCTGTATAGGAGTTTTGCCCCTTTCGTAATGTTGGTAGATGTTTTCGGCGATCACAATACCATCATCCACCAAGATTCCTATTACGATAATCATTCCGAATAACGAAAGTACATTTATGGTTACATCGAAAAAGCCCGCAAAAATGAACATCCCCAAAAAAGAAATAGGAAGACCAAAGGCCACCCAAAAAGCGAGTCTTGTGTTCAAGAACAATGAAAGGAAAATGAGGACCAAAATCATCCCCATAATGGCATTCTCGGTCAATAGTTCTGTCCTTTGTGTCAGTGTAACCGACTGGTCACTGACAACATTGGCTTGTACGTTATTATATTTGTGGTTAAATTCCTCAACGTAATCCTTCACCAAATCGGCCGCAGAAATTAAATCTTCGGTATTGGTACTGGTAATACTGACATTTACCGCCAGATTGCCATTAAAATAAGACGTATTAGGTGTTTCAGAGAACCGGTCCCTTATGATAGCGACATCCTTTAACCTTACGGTCTGACCCGATGCATCGGCCCGAACAATGAGATTGGAGAGTTCATCTCCATAATAAGATCTATTATTGGCCCTTATAAGATACTCTTCCGCATCTGTCTTTATATTACCTCCCGTTACCAAAATATTGGCATTGGCTACCGCCTGGGAAACATCATTGAACGACAGGTTGTAGGCAAGAAGACTGTTCTCATTAACCGCAATTTCAATCTCTTCTTGTGGATATCCAGAAATATTGATCTGGGATATGCCCTCCATGGTTCGGATATCGTTCTCTATCTGCCTTCCGATTTGTTTTAAGGTGGACAGTGGCACATTATCACCACTAACAGAAAAACTAATGGTCTGTCTTACGGCTTCAAGTTTGGAAACGATCAAAGGCTCCATACCAGTAGGAAACGAAGGCACCCTATCCACGGCATTTTTAACCTCGAGCAGCATAAAATCAATATCCCTTCCCTTCTCTATTTCGACATTAATGGTTCCGCTATTTTCCCTAGAGGTGGAGGTTACCCTATCCACTCCTTCCAATCCTTTAAGGTTGTCCTCAATTTTAAGAACGATACCTTCCTCCACTTCTTGTGGTGAGGCTCCGGGATAGGCAATATTAATGGCTATGTTCTTGGAATCCGATAAAGGAAAAAAGGACGACTTTAAAGAAAGTGCCCCTGCGATTCCAAATACCACGAAGGCAAGTATAAATACGCTTACCGCTACATGGTACTTTATAAAATATGCTATAAGACCCCTCATTATTCTTCTGTTTTAACCACGTCTTTCAATACCTTCACCAACATTCCTGCATAAGCTCCAATAACAGGCTTGGACAATATGGTCGTCCCATTGGGTACTTCTTTCAATACCACCTTTTTATCACTGAAAAATACGGGTTCAACATCTATCATATCCAAGATGGAGTCCCTCACCACAAAGATTTTATCCCCTTCCAATAATAGGCCTCTATCTATTTCAATCGCTTCTGCCTCTTCCTTGGTGTTCAAATTTGCCTGTAGGTACATCCCTTCCTTTAAATCGGCATTGCGTACTTCTATAAATGCCCTAATGGTTTGGGAGAGCTGATCTATATTACCATTGATCCTAGCTACCTTCCCCATATATTTCTTGCTGTTGTCCAGGTTCACTAATTCCACTTGTTCTCCCAATTTTAAAAGATCACTGTAGCTTTTACTTACGGCAACCTCCAATTCATAAACACTGGTGTCGATAAATTCCCCCAATTTCTGTCCGGAACGCACCAAAGTGCCTTCAGTGACCAGAGCGTCGGTCACTACCCCGTTAAAGGGAGCTGTAATCCTATATTTGGAAAGTCGTTGTTCCTGATTTTTTACGTTATAATAATTTGTGAGTATACCTCTACCGGAAATAAAATAGCGTTCCTTTTCAGAATCCATTGTTGGCAAAGGAGGTGTAGTTTTTTGGATGTCAAAATTCCTAAGATAGGCTTCCCATTTAGGAAAAACTTCTGGATAATCTAAACGAAGATCCGGCATAATGGACGTAATCAAATTATACAGATTGCTTTTGGAGGATTGCACACTTGCGTTATACTCTTCGGCGTCTATACTTATTATAGTCTGTCCTGCACTGTACTTTTGCCCTGGTTTGAAAAGAACATTCCCAGGTTTAAAAACCCCTTGGACTTCAGAATAAAGTTCAACCCTTCTTTTGGCCATTAAGTTGCCATTGGCAGAAATTACAATGGGTACTATCCCATTTTCCACAGTTTGTACAAATACGGTTTTTACGACTTTTTTGGGAATTGGTTTCTGTGTATTCTTATTGGCGATAATCACTGAGGCAGCATAAAATGAAACTGCAATTAGAAGTAATCCAAGTACGGACAGTACTATTTTTCTTGTATCCATTAAGTTAAGGCTATGAGATAATTGTTGTATAGACAACAAAAGTACCCTATAGTTTAAGCGTATCTAGTTAAAAAAATCCTAAAAAGCCGAATTTTAGGGCATAAAAAAAGGATGCTTGCAGCATCCTTTTTAACCAAACTAACTAAAATTATAATCAACTATTCATTCTCGTCTTCAAATTTTGTATCGGCCATTCTTGTATTGTTGAAATCGACCGTTTTAAATTTGGTGTTCATATTTCCTTTATCATAATCGAAAACCAAAAATTCATTGGAATTCATCATTTCTAAATTTTTGAAGGAATTAAATCTATTGTTCTGTATCTGAAAAACCTGAAGACTGGCCAATTGACCAAATTCCATCGGGATTTCCCCACCAAGTTCGTTGTTGGCCAAAACCAACTCTTTTAACTTTACCAATTTCCCTAGTTCTGAAGGGATAGAGCCGTCCAAGGTATTTTCGAAAAGCCCCAATACTTCCAATTTGGCCAAATTGCCCAAGGAAGTTGGGATAGCACCTTTTAGGTTATTACTGGAGATGTTCAATACCTTAAGGTTTGTTATTTCTCCTATACTCTCGGGAATACTTCCAGAAATGAAATTATTGAATACGGTAAGTTCTTCCAATTTCTTCATTTTTCCCATATCCATAGGAAGTTCTCCTTTGATACGGTTCATCTCTAAGCGCAACACTTTTAGTTCACTTAGCTCAACCATGGTTTTGGGTATTTCACCACTAATCCCATTAAATGCTAAATTTAATTGCACTAAGTGGTTTAGCTTTCCAATACTTTCAGGAAGAATTCCTTGCAAGTTGTTTCGGAACAAATTGATTTCCACAACCTTGTCATTGACCACTTTTACCCCATACCATTCAGAAACTGGTAGGTTAAGGTCCCAAGTCTTGGTCCATTCATCACCATTGGTGCTGTTATACAGGTCCACCAAAGCTTCCCTATCATCTTGGCGAACTTCAGCAAGAACAACCGAATGGGATGCCAATGCAAAAATCCCCAATAATAGGAAACTTTTTAAACTGCAAATTTCATTTTTTAACATCATAATCTAAATGTTTTAGTTGCTTTCATCTTCGAACTTGGTATCCGCCGTACCTGTGGCACTAGGGATGAACAAATCCTTAAAATCATCTCTTTTAATTCTATCTACCTCTGCATCAATATCCAATAGGGCCAATTGTGTATGTCCCTGAAGAATTCCTGTAGCAGTTACGTCTTCAAAATTATTATTCTGCATCTGTAATAATTGCAGCTTGGGCATTGAAAAAATGAGTTCCGGAAAACTACCGGACAAATTATTCTCTGCCAATGTCATTGCTTTCAAATTTAAAAGTTCGGCCATCCCATTGGGTACCTCCCCTTCTATTTCATTATCTGCCAGTTCCAATCTTTCCAGAGATTCTAAATTCCCCAGTTCCATCGGTATCTTACCACTAAAAGAATTATAAGAAAGATATAACATCTTTAAATCCTTCATCTTTCCAATACTCGCAGGCAAATTACCAGACAGCCCATTATCGAACATATCCAAAATTGCTAAACGATCCAGATTTCCAATATCCTCGGGAATCTCACCTTCCAATTTGTTTTTACCTAACCGGAGCACCTTTAATTTTCTCAATTTGGTGATGGTTCTGGGTATTTGTCCCTGTAGGGTATTAAAGGCCAAATTCAACTCCTCAAGAAAAGGTAGGTTTCCCAGGGAATTTGGCAATACTCCTTGAAGGTTGTTGTTGAACAAATTCAAAGAAACAATTTTACCATTTTCCACTCGCACACCATACCACTCTGAAACAGGGCTTTTCAAATCCCATGTCACCTTCCATTGAGCTCCTTTTGTACTGGTATATAAATCTATAAGAACTTTTTTTTCCTGGGAACTAACAGCAGCCCTTACTACAGGCCCGGATAACATAATTACAATTAAAACAAAAAACGCCTGTTTCATGTAGTTTATACTTTATTGTGCGTCAAACTGTTGTAGCTCAACATTCCTCGGAATTATCTTACAAATAAAGTTCAAAAGAAGACTAACAACAAAAATAATCGATGTAGGACAGGTGCCCTATCCATATTTGTTGTGAAAGTGCCGAAAGTTGTGGTGTAGCTTTGTAAATTTTGTAGGGGATTAGGACTTTTCTGTCATTTCCTCCAGCTCCATGGTTATTTCTTCCCAGACATCCATCAACTTTTTAAGCTCCTTTTTCTTGTTCTCATAGGAATCAAAAAAGTTCTTTTGGGCTATGGTGACATCATAGTTCATGAGAAGTTCATGGTCGATATTGGCAATTTCCTTTTCGAGCACTCCAATGGAGCTTTCGGCATTGCTCAACTTATTTTTAAGGGACTTTATTTTTTTCTGGTCCTCAAAGGTCACTTCATTATCCTTATTTTTTTCTTTGGTCTTTACAGCCTGTTGCTTTTTCTCAATGGCCCTAAAATCCTGAACTTTTCGTTCTTCAAGATAAAAATCGATATCTCCTAAGTACTCCCTGATGTTGCCATCTTTAAATTCATATACATTGCTCGTTAAGCCCTGCAAGAAATCCCTATCGTGGGAAACCAAAATAAGGGTGCCTTCAAAACTCTGGAGTGCTTGTTTGAGCACGTTCTTGGATTTAATATCCAGGTGGTTGGTAGGCTCATCCATTACAAGCACATTAAAAGGCTGCAATAACATTTTGGCAAGCGCCAACCTGTTGCGCTCTCCTCCGGACAATACCCTAACGTATTTATCTGCCTCATCACCCCTGAATAAAAAGGATCCAAGTATATCCCTCACCTTGCTCCTATTGGTCTCATTTGCGGCATCTATCATCGTATCCAAAACGGTCTTGCTCCCATCGAGGTATTCCGCTTGGTTTTGGGCAAAATATCCGATCTGCACATTGTGACCCAATTTTAAATGTCCCTCATGATCCAAATCCCCGACCATTATTTTTGCCAAGGTAGATTTCCCTTGCCCGTTCTGACCAACAAAAGCTGTTTTGCTCCCTCTTTCTACCAAGAGGTCTATCTCCTTCAGCACATTGTTCTTCCCGTAGCTTTTGGATAAATTTTCTATTTCCACAACTACTTTTCCAGGGGTTACGGAAACTGGAAAACGCAATTTCATCACGCTATTATCATCCTCATCTACCTCAATACGCTCGATCTTGTCCAATTTTTTGATGAGCGATTGTGCCATGGAAGCCTTTGAGGCCTTGGCTCTAAACTTTTCGATCAACTTTTCGGTCTGCTGTATCTGTTTTTCTTGGTTCTTTTGTGCACTCACCTGCTGGTCGCTGATTTCCTTTCGCAAGACCAGATATTCCGAATAGGGTTTGCTGTAATCATAAATACGTCCCAAAGAGATCTCAATGGTCCTATTGGTGACATTATCCAAGAACATCTTATCGTGGGAAACGATTACCACGGCCCCTGTATAATTTCTTAAAAATTGTTCCAACCAGATGATGGACTCAATATCCAAGTGGTTGGTAGGCTCATCCAGAAGCAGCACATCGTTGTTTTGAAGCAAAAGCTTGGCCAACTCAATACGCATACGCCACCCCCCAGAAAAAGTTTCGGTCTTCTTATTAAAATCCTCTCTTTTAAAACCTAGACCCTGTAGGACTTTCTCTGTCTCCCCTTGGTAATTGTACCCCCCTAGGATCTCATAGTGATGGGTAATATCATTAAGGTCAATGATCAACTGGTTGTACCCTTCACTTTCATAATCGGTACGCTCCACCAACTGATGGTTAATGGTATCCAATTGAAGTTCCAAATCCTTAATTTCTTTAAAGGCCTGTTGGGCCTCCTCCAAGACGGACCTCCCCAGTTCAAAATCTATATCCTGTTTAAGAAATCCAATTCTGATATCCTTGTCCGAAGCAATAACACCAGTATCTGGCTCCAATTCCTTGGACAATAATTTTAGCATGGTGGATTTACCCGCTCCATTTTTTCCAATAAGTCCTACCCTATCTCCCGCATTTAATCTAAAAGCTATTTCTTCAAACAAAAATTCCCCAGCAAATGAAACAGAAAGATTATGTATATTCAGCATGTTTTGTGACTCGTGTTACTTTATGAAAATCAATAAATTGTACCTTTGTACAAATTTTATGCAAATGTTAAAAAAAGGAAACAAACTCTACAGCATTTTAACAGGAAGTTGCCCTAAGTGCCATCAAGAAAGCATGTATTTGGACCAAAATCCTTATCATTTGGGTAATCTCCTTAAAATGAACGAGCGTTGTTCGCATTGTAACACCAAATACAAAATTGAACCTTCCTTTTTTTACGGGGCCATGTATGTGAGTTACGGAGTAGGTATAGCCTTTGCCGTAGCGGCCTTTGTAATTGCATTTTTAATAGTTGGGACCACCTTGGTCAATACCTTTATTGCCATTGTGGCCACATTGATCGTTTTTATGCCAGTGATCATGAGATTGTCCAGAAATATTTGGATCAATCTATTTATGAAATACGATCCTGACGCAGTTGGGAATTAACCAGATAATATTTTTTGGTAAATCGATCTATATCTATCTCCTTGGCAAGGGAGATATCATTTTCAATATAATTAAAAAGATCCATTGCCAATTTTGGTGCGGTCATTACTCCTCTAGATCCAAATCCGTTTAGCACATATAAGCCCTCTTTTTCGGGATGTCTACCTACCAAAGGTCTCCTATCCACTACTGTCGGTCTTATTCCGGCAACATGATCCACTACCTCATAATCGCATTTTAAAAAGGTATTGAGCTTTTCCAAAAGTTCCGATTTGGACTCATCTGTGGGCAAATTGGTCTTATCCTTCCATTTGTAAGTGGCCCCGACCCGGTAAAGATCATTGCCCAACGGAATGATGAACACTGAGGATTTAATGACCTTTTCCTCCTTTAATGCTGGAGCTTTTATGGTCAACAACTCCCCTTTGGTCCCATTTAGGGGCAGATAATTGAAAAAGGGATTGGAGCTTTGTCCATACCCAGTGGCAAAAACAACATTTTTGGCAATAATTCCCTTATAACTAACTTGGTTCTTTCCAAAAACCAATTGATCAAACAACAAGGTTTCCTGTAAGATCAGATCTTTTACCACCAAGTAGTTTTTATAGACTTTAAGTAATTTTTTGGTCGCTATTCGGCCTGTATGCAATACTTCCCCATATCCGAAGGGAGCATCAATGGCGCTGTTTTTGTTAGCCAGGATCCTGGTAGATAAAAAGTGGGACATTTGTGGCTTATCCGCTGCTTCGAACCACATATTCTGTTCCTCAATGGATGCGAATCGTCTTAATACGGGCAGTTTGTAATCTAACTGGGTCTGTAGCTTTTGTTCCAGTTTTTGATAGAAAGGGATGGCCTCGTCCAATTGTGCCTTGGCATCCCATGCCAGGGTAAATCGTTTAAGGATAACAGGATTGTACAAGCCCCCAGCCACATTGGAAGAAGTTTGGGAATCATCTGAAATCACCTTAAAGGATTTATTGTGTTGTTCCAAAACCTCACAAAACGAAATTCCCGCCAATCCTAAACCTACCACCAAGTAATCTACCATATTGCAAAAATAAAAAAACGCCGCATGTAAAATGCAGCGTTTTTCTAATATGTATTGAATTGGAGTTTTATTTATGAACCTAATAGGCCCACATATCTTGTTCCCTGTCCCTTATCACCTCTTTTATACGTTGGGCTTCCAGAACTTGGAATAAAGCATTGTCCGCGATGTAATCCTTAATGGCACGATCTCCGTGAACATTATCCTCTTTATAAATAGTGGCATTGAACCTACGGGCATTGAGCAACATATCAAAAGATATGGGCTGAGCCGTATTTCTTTGGTTGAATACTTTTGCCTCGTGAAGAATTTCTCTGGCACTTGGGTACCATACCCAAAACAAAGGCACTTTAGCTTCGGCAAGGTCCATGGACTCATCATCAATAAAGTTAACGTCGGGTGCAACTGGTGCAATTCCCAACAAACGATATTTCAATTCCCCTTGACGCTTGTCAAAATACCAAATTCCTTTGATAAGATATTCTTCAAGATCGGCAGCGGTAAGATCTCTCCTATTGATGTATTCCTGGGAAATTTGCTCCCCGGCATTCAACTGCTCATATCCATAATCCGTGGTATCCACTTTTTGAAGGGTCGCCTGAAGATCATCAAGCGTCCTTTTTTCAGTGAAATACGCATCGGCATAGATATCCTTAAGCTTCCCACTCTTAATGTTCTTCATTAGAACATCATACAATGATCTTCTATCGGATCCTATACCAACGGTATCCAAAGGATAGTACAATGGAAAGTTGACACGCTCATCTAAATCAATGACTTCCCAAACGGTTTTGGACCAAAGGATATCCCTATCATCCACATAGCCATATTTCAATGGGGCATCATTATCATTCGCTTTTTGCGCGGCTGTCTTCTTACCTACCTCATCGGGCATTTTGGCATTCAGAATATTTGCCTGGGCCATCATTGAGATTGGCAATAGTGCAACAGCTCCGATTAATAAAACATTCTTCCAATTCATTTCTTCTTATTTATATATTTATTACACCTTACATGTAATTTGTCCATTAGTGGCATACTGTTATACATATACTAACAACATACCACTACCGGACTCTTTTTTAATTTACTAGTTTGTAAGCTCTACAACTACAGGAGAAACTTTCTTAAGTTTATAACTTCTGTTGTTGGTAATATAAGCTTCAATATCAAATATTTGAACCGCGTCTCCACGACCTGCTCTTTTAAGGGCAGATTTAGCTCTATCATCAAGCTTGTTTCCATTTACACTAACCGTTGGCTGACCTGGCACTTTGAATTTAAATCCGCTAACAGCAAGGTTCAAATCGAAATCGAAATCATCCAACATAGCACCTACAGTAGAGATCTCCAAGTTGTTTCTTGGCATTTTCACACTACCGCTTTCACCTCTAATAGAACCTTCTGGTCTAGGAATATCCTTGATCCTGAACTCTGTCTTAGAACCAACCACCTGTCCATCAGGCAATTTACCTGAAGCGTTGATAGTCACTGTTCTACCCGTACCAGGGTTCATAACGTACTTGCTTCCGCTAGATCTAGAAAGACCGGGGGCATTTGCATTTACATTGTTGTCTGGAATACCAGGAATGGATATGGTAATAGGATTGGAAACCCCACGGTAAACCACATTCATTTTATCCGCAGAGATTACGGCTGCATTTGGCTTGGTAATAGTTGCAAAAGTAGAGTTTACAGGTACTTCTGTACGCTCACCATCCTGCATAAATACCAAGTTACCTTTTAGTGTATGGTCTCCTGCACTACCGGCACTAACCAATAATTTTACTTTACCTTCTTCGATTGTATAATCAGGACCTTCTTTTAATTTTCTACCATCCAAGGTTAAATTCACCTCGTTAGGCTTTGTAGAGGCATCTTTACGACCCAAAACAATATTTCCTGTAAACTTCTCTCCTTGGTAGTAAGCAGATTTCTCCTGCTCTAACAAAGTGGTATAGTTGGTCATGGATACCTCACTGGTCAACTGACCTTGCAACATAGCCTTAAGGGCATCTTGCTCGGTAGCTTTAATATCAGCTTGTAGGGCAGTTAACTTGGTCAATGAAGCTATCAAAGGAAACCCTTCGTAGTGATAAGCCAACCAATCAACTTTGATCCCATCCCTGTTTTCTACCTTACCTTGAGCATCGCCAGTTTCAAATCTTGCTTTTACAGCATCTTTGACATCTTGCATGCTTGCAGGTAAAACGGTGGTAACCTGGTTACGGTACTCGTTGATCCTTTTCATGAATTCTTTACCTTCCTTACCTAGGTTATCACCCTGGAAGAATTTTTGATCTAGGTAATCTGTTTTGTCCATGACCTGATAATCCTTAGGGTCTTCAACACCCTTGATCATTTCCTTTTTAAGATTTTCCAAGTAATCAAAATACTCTTGGGACAATACCTTTATTTTCTTGGCATCTTGTAAAAGAGGGCCGAATTTTTCTTCGTTTTCGCCTGCTTTTGTTTCCAAGCCGCTCAAGAAGGCAAGGTTATTCTGTGTTGTTTTGGTATTGGACGCCTCCAACTTTTCGTTCATAAGACCGAAAGCTGCAAGTACTTCCTTACTCATATTCAAAGCCAACATACATATGAAGACTAAGTACATAAGGTTTACCATTTTTTGACGCGGTGATTGTTTTCCTCCTGCCATGTTTTCTAATTAGGTTTTAATTAATAATTTGATTTGGGTTAACTAAGTACACTAATTAGTTTTTACTCATTGCAGAAAGCATTCCACCATAAACTCCGTTCAAAGAAGAAAGGTTAGTAGCCAATGAAGCCATTTGCTCCTTAAGGGCACTTGAATTTTGTATCACTTCTTCGTTCATAGAAGCTTGTCTGCTTGCGCTATCCAATTGAACCTTGTAAAGACTGTTCAAAGATTCCATTTGGGCTGCTGCCTGTGACATTTCGTTAGAATATTTCTTGGTAGATTCCATGGCATCCACTGTAGGGGCGATACCTTTGGCTGCACCTTCAAAATTTTTGATGCTACTTCCCAAGCTGCTCATTAACTCAGCGTCAACTCCAGCTTCTTTTAATAGATCATCTAATTTTTTAGACAAAGAAGTTTCAGCATCTTTAACCTCGGTAGATCCATTCGCTTTTCTAGCGGACAATTCACCACCAGACAATTCTGGATAAACTAAAGACCAATCGTATTCTTCCTCGATAGGTTCAAATGCACTGATCGCGAAAATTAATGCTTCAGTAATAAGTCCAACTGCCAATAATAGTCCTCCAGTAAGGGGACCGAACTCCCAGTGTAGAATTTTAAACAATGCACCAATAATTACGATAGATGCTCCTAGCCCGTAGGCCATGTTAAATAATTTTTTTGTTGATTTTGACTGTGCCATAATAGTAAATTTAATTTTAGTTTAATGTTAAATAATAAGAATTTGGTTTATTGTTAATCACTCAGTGAATTTCTTTAGTTGGTTGAATCCTGTTCTCCCATATAGTCTTGTACGGTCCTAAAACCAATATAACTACGGGCAGAATCCTGATATTCGTAATCCCTGGTACTTACCTGCAAGAAATAAGCAACATCTTTCCATGATCCTCCACGGATCACCTTTCTTCTGTTTTGAGCAGAAACGGCATTAGGGTTCATTGTAGAAACAAATTCGTATGAGTTTGGATCATAACTGGAATTCGTCCATTCCGCAACGTTACCTGCCATATTATAAAGGTTAAAATCGTTTGGCTCAAAAGACTTTGCCTCTACCGTATATAAAGCAGTATCCGCGGCATAATCCCCTCTCTGAGGTTTAAAGTTGGCCATAAAACATCCTGTATCACTAATTACATAAGGTCCACCCCAAGGATAGGTACCTCCTTCAATACCACCTCTTGCTGCATATTCCCATTCGGCCTCGGTTGGCAATCTAAATTGATTCACAAATTGCTTGTTCCTGCTTTTTTGATCATCGTTTTTAAATTTGGTCCTCCAATTACAAAAGGCCTTTGCCTGTTGCCATGACACCCCAACTACCGGGTAATCGCTATATGCATCGTGCCAGAAATAATCATTGTGCATAGGTTCGTTATAGGAATATTCAAAATCCTTGATCCATACTGTGGTATCTGGATAGATCTCCAACATTTCCTGTCTGATGAAATCCTTTCTGTTACCGGTCTTGGAACGGGCCGCAGCCTCTATATCCATCCACTTGTAACTGTATTTTAATTTTTTGACATCTATGATACGTTGACCATTATAAGACTCTTCCTCTGTTAAATACATGGAGTCTACCATAATTTCAGTATAGTATTCATCTGGATAATCATTGATATCCCATACCAAATCCTGATCCCTGTTCAAGGCCCTTCCTTCATATCCTGTTTCGCCCATACCCTGATAATTGTTCATCATGTATTTTTCATAGGCTGACATTCTGGTAGTATCTGCATCCTTAAATGCATAATCACCAATTCCTCCGTCTTCAGGGCCTAATCCCAACTCATCTGCAAGGATGGCCAACTTTGTTCTGGTAATGGAATCTTTCACCCAATCCACAAACTGACGGTATTCACTATTCGTAATTTCCGTATCATCCATATAAAAGGAAGTTACAGTTACGGTCTTGGTCGGTGCATTTAGGGTTTGGGCCATATCTTCTTCTGACTTACCCATGGTAAAGGCGCCCCTTGGAATCAATTCCATTCCATACGGTTTTTCCGGGTACCATTTTTTACCTTGGGCTCCAACTAATTCCCCTTTTGTTTTGGACCCACAACTTGCGAGTAAAAAAACAAATGCTATAGATAACAACAATAGCTTCTTCATACTTTAGGTTAAATTTCGATTTAAGAATGCAAACTGCAAACGCTTTTATTACTTTCTAAAACTGCTTTTTAAATAAAATATTGTATTAAAACAGTTTATACTTGAAAAAAAATTTGATTAATTAAAGCCTTTCTTATAGGCTTTAAACCACCTTTCGGGAATATTTTGATTACATGCTTCCAAATAGTCCTTTTCCGTGCATGGTAATAACGCAGGTGTGTTTGTTTTATTATGTGAAGTTAAAATTGATGGGACCTCTACCCACCACCTTTCGGTAAGATTACTTTTGTAGAATATTAAATCTTCGTCATCCGTAGGCACAATAAACTTGGTAAAGGAGTCTTTATCAAGGTATGGGGATTCTTTTATTCTAAAATTGACCCCTTCAATAAAGTACCATATTATTTGTGACATCAATTGGAACGACTGTATACTGTTTTCCATTTCATAAAGCCCGAAGAGGGATACTTTATCACTGATTCCCGCATATCGGGCAATGGCACATATTTCCCTTCCAGTAAATCCATTGGGGGAAAAATTATCGGACATACCAATATCGGACGCTCTAATGGCTCGTGCATCCAAGCTAACAATATCGGCATTTCTCAATACAGGTTCCGCCAGGGAAATATCAAAGGCGATTTCCCCCAACCTATAGGCGTCAAAGAGCAGACGCTCCATAAGGTCTATTTCCTCTTGGGCATTAAAATAACTTTGATACCCGATATTTGAGAAATTAAAAAGATTGTTTGGCTTGTCCGTAATGATCTTGCTCATATACGAATTGGAAGATATGAGTTCTTCCGCATCCCCAAAATCAAACTTACTATCAACCGCCACAAGGTTGATCATGTTTTTAAGGCCATCAAAGGCCCTATAGGTTGGATAGGTTATATCTTGAGTGGCACCTATTATAATAGGTATGATATTCTCTTCTAGCAGACCTGCCACGATTTCCTTCACTACAAAATAAGAGTCCTCTACCTCTTCTCCTTGTTCAATATCGCCCAAATCAACGATTGTAGAGTTCCAATTGCCCAACATGAGCTTATACAATTGGAGGCGGAGACCTGAAATATCCAGACGCCCCATTTTCTTCTCAAAAGCATTTCTGGATTCATGTACTCCAAAGATGGCTATAGTAGCGTTGGCCAACACCGGTAGACCTTTGCGTTCTGTATGCTTAAAGATATTCTTTCCCAGTGCCTGAGGTGGAAGTAATTCACAATGGGCCAAAACCTTATCCTCAATAGGAACCAAAAAATCAAATGCCATACTTATTTCTTCGCTTTAGGTTTTGCTTTTGCTTTTGTTTTTTTCTTGGGTGTCTTCTTTTCTATCAATGCCTTGGCTTCTTCCAGTTTCATTTTCGAAGCGTCCACATCTTTGGAAAGTTCAACTTTGATCTTTCCTTTTAAGATATTGTGCCTGCCCCATCTGGCCTTTTCAATGCGTATTCCTTCTTCTGGCCAATCTTGGACCACTTTATCAATTTCCTTCTGTTTTTTGGCCTCTATCAGCTCAACAATATCCTCTTTGGAAAGGTTGTCGAAATCGTATTTCTTGTTCACATTGATGAACATGCCGTCCCACTTTATAAATGGCCCAAAGCGTCCGGTTCCTTTTGTCACCTCTTTTTCCTCATACATGGCTATAGGAGCGTCGGCAAGTTCTTTCTCTTGAATAAGCTCTGCCGCCCTTTCCATAGTGATATCCAAAGCGCTTTCGCCAGGTGCCATGGATACAAATGTTTTACCAAATCTTACATAAGGGCCAAAACGTCCTACATTGGCTTCTACTTCCTCCCCTTTATAAACTCCCAATTTCCTTGGTAATTTAAAGAGATCCATAGCCTCTTCAAAGGAAATGGTGTTCAAGGAATGTTCAGGTAACAAACTTGCAAATAATGGCTTTTCTTCGTCTTCGACGGTTCCAATCTGTACCATAGGTCCAAATCTTCCCAAGCGAACAGATACCTGTCTGCCCGATTTAGGATCCTTTCCTAGGATACGTTCCCCGCTGGCGCGATCTGCATTTTCTTCAACATCTATAACATTGGGATGGAAATCCTTGTAGAAATTGCTCATCACCTTTTGCCAATCCTCATCCCCAGATGCAATCTCATCAAAATCTTCTTCCACCTTGGCGGTAAAGTTGTAATCCAAAATATTGGCAAAATGGTCCACCAAGAAATCGGTGACAATCATACCTATATCTGTAGGTACTAACTTCCCTTTATCCGAACCTACTTTTTCTGTCAGTTCTTTGGACGTCAACTTATCACCTTTAAGCACCAATTGCATATAATTCCTCTCCGTGCCTTCAATAGTCCCTTTTTCTACATACCCTCTATTTTGTATGGTGGAGATGGTTGGGGCATAAGTAGAAGGTCTTCCAATTCCCAGTTCTTCCAACTTTTTAACCAAAGAAGCTTCACTGTACCTGTAGGGAGCTCTCGAAAATCGTTCCGTAGCCGATATATTAGTGTTTTTAAGGGCCTCCCCTTCTTTCATTGCCGGCAGCATTCCGTCTTGCTCCTCCGCCATATCCTCATCATCAATACCTTCCATATATACTTTAAGGAAACCATCGAACTTAATCACCTCTCCATTGGCACTGAACTCATCTTTATGGGTACTGGCACTGATCTTTACATTGGTACGTTCCAATTGGGCATCACTCATTTGAGAGGCCAGGGTACGTTTCCAGATCAGATCATATAGTTTTGATTGGTCACGCTCCAAGGAAGGTGACTGTATTTTCATATCGGTTGGGCGAATGGCCTCATGGGCCTCTTGCGCCCCTTTGCTCTTGCCCGTAAAGTTTCTTACTGTACTGTATTCCTTACCGTAATTACTGATAATGGCCTCCTTAGCTTCTGTCAATGCCTCTTTGGAAAGGTTCACACTATCCGTTCTCATATAAGTGATCAATCCCGCCTCGTACAAACGCTGCGCTACCTGCATGGTCTTGCCTACGGAAAAATAGATCTTCCTGGAAGCCTCCTGCTGCAAGGTAGATGTGGTAAAAGGAGCTGCCGGAGATTTTTTGGCAGGCTTTTTATCTAGGTTGGCGACAGAAAAATTGGCGCCGATATTTTGTTTTAGAAATGCTTCTGCTTCTTCTTGCGATGAAAATGTCTTATTCATTTTCGCAGAAAAGGCGGTTCCTTCTTTAGTTTTAAAAACTGCTGAGATCTTAAAGGAGGCTTCAGGGGAAAAACCTT
Organism: Sediminicola sp.; assembly: GCA_041602195.1. GTDB lineage: Bacteria > Bacteroidota > Bacteroidia > Flavobacteriales > Flavobacteriaceae > Sediminicola. The sequence continues at coordinate 19,363 of JBFIGS010000002.1, forward strand.
CAATATCCCTTTCGCGTTCCACGATCAATCTTACGGCAACAGATTGCACCCTTCCCGCTGATAGCCCTGGCTTAATTTTTTTCCAAAGGACAGGAGAAAGTTCGTAACCTACCAACCTATCCAATACTCTTCTGGCCTGTTGGGCATTGACCAAGTTATAATTTATCTCACGTGGATTCTCAATAGCCCGTTGAATTGCAGCTTTGGTAATGGAGTTAAAAACAATTCTTTTCGTCTTGGCCTTGTCCAGATTCAGTTCCTCTGCCAAATGCCATGATATGGCTTCTCCCTCTCTATCTTCATCACTGGCCAACCAAATGGTATCTGCTTTTTGGGCAAGGTCCTTTAGTTTTTTTACGAGTGCCTTTTTATCGCTGTCAACTATATATTTCGGTTTAAAACCATTTTCCACGTCAACTCCCAACTCTTTAGAGGGCAGATCGGCAATATGCCCAAAACTGGACTCTACCTTATAATCTTTCCCTAAAAATTTCTCTATCGTTTTTGCTTTAGCAGGCGACTCTACAATTACTAAATTCTTTGCCATTCAATCTTTTTTGTTGTCACAAAAGTATATCAATTTTTTTATTTAATGCTTTATCCCATCGTCACATATAAAAAAAGCACCCTTTATACGAGGGTGCCAAAGGTATTTAATTAGCATTTTATCAATCTATATTCAAGGAACTTAGAAATTCCACCCCACCTTCTTGATATCGGTATTGATATAATACATCATCCCCCACCATCAGTAATTGATTCTCCAAAGGAATAACATCGAAGGTGACAATATCCTTAAAATGATCCAATAACCTCAACTCCTCAATCTGGGTTTTATCATACACCTTTAAACCAGACTCCCCATCACAAACAAACAGCATATCGCCCTTTATACCAAGACCATAAGGGCCGTCCATGCTATAACTTTTTGCCAAAAAGGGAAAGGAAATATCCGTAATATCTGCAATAAACAGCCGACTTTTAGTAGCTCCACATGCATTTCCCCCTCTCAATGTAATATAGGCATATTGATCATCCACAACAACAGGGTCACAAGCTGTTACATGTTGGAATTCAGAAACAAAACCTGGAGTAGCCGGAGAAGTTATATCATATATAATCTTCATTCACAAAAATAAAATCCTGATAGGCATAAAGTTTCCCGGATTCCTCAATCGACTTGGGGGGCAAAATTTCTGCATCCTTGCTAAAATCGGTCTTAAGCATTGTCAAGGGCCTGGCCACAAGATAATCCACGTAATTACCCTCGTCCTGTTTATCATTGCACGCACCAATTCCTATAAAGAGGATTAGGAGGAAGAGTATTTTTATTTTTGGCATCTTCTTGTGTATTTGATTAGGTTGATAATCTTTGGATGTACATGATCACAATAAATTGCGCATATTTTTGATAAATATTTAACTGTCAAATTGTCACGAATCTTCAATTAATCCTATCTTTGCAGGCCTATTAGAGTTAAAGGCAATTACGATACAATGGAGAAGACAATAGACGAATCGGTTCAAGGGACACCCCTATCCGTTGGTAAAAACCAAGAAAACAAACGCAAGCTTTACATAGAAAGTTATGGCTGTGCCATGAACTTTTCCGACAGTGAAATTGTTGCTTCCATCTTGGCCAATGACGGGTTCAATACTACCGATATATTGGAGGAGGCCGATCTTGTTTTGGTAAACACTTGTTCCATAAGGGAAAAGGCTGAACTTACGGTCCGCAAGAGATTGGAAAAATTCAACGCCGTAAAAAAACTCAGACCACAGATGAAGGTGGGGGTTTTGGGCTGTATGGCAGAGCGCCTGAAAACCAAATTACTGGAAGAAGAAAAAATAGTGGATATGGTCGTTGGGCCAGATGCCTATAAGGATCTTCCCAATTTGATACAGGAGATCGATGAAGGTAGAAATGCCGTAAACGTGATCCTTTCCAAAGAGGAGACCTATGGGGATATAGCCCCTGTTCGATTGCAATCCAACGGGGTTTCGGCCTTTGTTTCCATTACCCGTGGTTGCGACAATATGTGCACATTTTGCGTTGTCCCTTTTACCAGAGGACGCGAACGTAGTAGGGACCCACAGTCTATCTTGGAAGAAGTAAATGACCTTTGTTCCAAAGGCTTTAAGGAAGTTACCCTTTTGGGACAAAATGTAGACAGCTACCTATGGTATGGCGGAGGCTTGAAAAAAGATTTTGAAAACGCCAGTGAGATGCAAAAAGCAACGGCCGTTAATTTCTCGAATCTTTTGGATATGGTAGCCAATGCCCAACCAAAACTAAGAATCCGTTTTTCTACTTCCAACCCACAGGACATGACCTTGGATGTGATCCATGTGATGGCAAAACACAGGAATATCTGTAATTATATCCATTTGCCCGTTCAGAGTGGTAGCAATAGAATCCTTAAGGCGATGAACCGTTTACATACCAGGGAAGAATATTTTGAGCTTATAGATAATATAAGACAAATAATCCCTGAATGTTCCATCTCCCAAGATATGATAGCCGGATTCCCTTCAGAAACCGAAGAAGACCACCAAGACACCCTTTCTCTCTTGGAAAAGGTGAAATACGACTTTGGTTATATGTATGCTTATTCGGAAAGACCTGGTACTTTGGCAGAACGCAAAATGGAAGATGATGTACCGGAGCCTGTCAAAAAAAGAAGGTTGGCCGAAATAATAGCTTTACAAAGGGAGCATGGCCATTTTAGAACAAAACAACATTTAGGCAAAGTAGAAGAGGTCCTGATTGAGGGGGAATCAAAAAAATCAGATTCGCAATGGATGGGCAGGAATTCACAAAGCACAGTGGTGGTTTTTCCAAAGGAAAATTACAAAGTTGGTGATTTTGTAAACGTAAAAATAAACGATTGCACCTCTGCTACCCTCATAGGGGAAGCAGTAGGCTACAGTGATAACAATTAACAAGGGCAAGAACTGCAACCAAGGATTAGATCAATTTCTATCTAGTTGCATATCCTTAACGAACGTATAAAAATGGATTCGGTACAAGCCATAAAACAACGATTTGAAATCATCGGGAATGATGTAAAGCTCAATAGGGCCATAGAAAAGGCCATTCAGGTTGCGCCTACCGATATTTCTGTTTTGGTCACGGGAGAAAGTGGGGTGGGAAAAGAAGCAATTCCCAAGATCATCCATGCACTATCCCATAGGAAGCACGCCAAATATATTGCCGTCAACTGCGGGGCCATTCCCGAAGGCACTATAGACAGTGAGCTTTTTGGTCATGAAAAAGGGGCGTTTACTGGGGCTACAGCTACCAGAAGCGGTTATTTTGAAGTTGCCGATGGTGGGACTATTTTTTTGGACGAAGTTGGGGAGTTACCGCTTACCACACAAGTACGCCTATTAAGGGTTTTGGAAAATGGTGAGTTCCTAAAAGTAGGTTCCTCACAGGTACAAAAAACAGATGTCCGCATCGTGGCCGCCACGAACGTGAATATGTTCGAGGCCATAAAAAAGGAGCGGTTCAGGGAAGACCTTTACTATAGGCTCAGCACTGTAGAAATAAATATCCCACCCTTGCGGGAAAGAAAGGATGATATCCATTTACTCTTTAGGAAATTTGCGTCCGACTTTGGTCAGAAATACAAAATGCCTACCATCCGCCTTGAGGACGACGCGGTTGAAACCTTATCTAAGTATCATTGGCCCGGAAACATTAGACAGTTGCGGAATATCGCCGAACAAATTTCAGTGTTGGAGGAGCAAAGATCTATTTCTTTTTCCACCTTAAACAGCTATCTCCCCAATGCCGCCGGTTCAAATTTACCTGCTGTCATTAAACAAGAACGAAAGGAGAGTGAATTTAGCAATGAACGTGAAATTCTCTACAAGGTGCTATTTGACATGAAAGGCGATTTAAACGACCTTAAAAAACTAACGTTGGAACTGTTAAAAAACAATGACACGGATAAGGTTCAAGAAGAAAACGAAAACCTGATCCGAAAAATCTATGGTAAGGAAGGTGACGAGGAGGACTTTACAGAAGAGGAAGAACAGCTCAGTGAACTGGAAGTATTAAGTCTCCCGGAATCAAAAACTGAAAGTAGTTTACCTAAGCCCGCTCAGGAGGACAAGTATCATTTTGCCGAGGAAATAGAAGAAGAGGAAACCCTATCTTTACACGAAAAGGAAATTGAATTGATCAAAAAATCTTTGGAACGCAATAAGGGCAAACGAAAAGCAGCAGCAGCAGAATTAGGTATTTCGGAACGCACATTATACCGCAAGATCAAACAATACAATCTATAACATGATCAGAATAAAAAGTATAGCTGTTCTACTCATGGTTATTATTACCCTTCAAGGATGTGGGGTATATAACTTTACTGGAGGGAACGTAGGAACGGCAAAGACATTCCAGGTAAATTATTTTCAAAATTATGCTGCCCAAAGTCCCGGCTCTACCATTGAGCCCAATTTGGACAGGGATTTCACCTTGGCCCTACAAGATTTAATTTTAAACCAGACAAGTCTAGACCTTGTCACCGCTGGCGGGGATCTGACCTACGAAGGGGAAATTATTGAATATAGGGTTGTGCCCATGACAGCTACCTCTAACCAGACAGCCGCCCAAAACAGATTGACAATTGGGGTAAAGGTTCGCTTTTTCAATAAGACCAAAGAAGATTCTGATTTTGAGAAGAATTTTTCGTTCTTTTATGATTACGATGCCAATACCCTATTGGATAGTGTAAAAGGCGAAGCACACGAAGTTATTTTTGAAAGGATAACCCAAGATATTTTTAATGCATCATTAGCAGATTGGTAGATAGGTATGAACGTATCGGATTTTACATTTTTATTGCAACATCCAAACAAGGTAGTTTCACCAGTGCAGACAAAGCACTTGGAGGATATCATTGAAGAATACCCCTATTTTCAAGCAGCACGGGCCGTCCATTTAAAAGGGCTTAAAAATTTGAACAGTTTCAAATTCAACAACGCGCTTAAAATTACCGCTGCCCATACTACGGACAGGGATGTGCTTTTTGATTTTATCACTTCTAGGGATTTTCTACAGAATGCCATTGCAGATTCTATTTCTGGCAGAAGCCTTTCCATTAATGAACATGAAATTATTTCTGAGGAGGTTACTGCAGATGCCCCGATTGAAACACTGCTCAATGAAAGTTCCGAGGACAAACCATTGCCGCAGAATGTAAAGGAGGCAGAGCAAATTCTGGACCCCGCCCTTTTTAAATCGATGGATCCCCATATGGACGAAGCCATTGCCAAGGCAAAAAAGGAGGCCGAAAAAGAATTGGAAATCGGCAAACCCCTCCCCTTTACCAAAAAAGAAAAATATTCATTTACGGAATGGCTGCAGCTTACCTCGGCAACCCCTATTGAAAGAGAACCTGTAAAAGAGGACAGCAAGGATGCGTCATTGGATCATGAAGACGATGATGAAGAAATGGCAAAGAGGAAAAAGTTCGACCTGATAGACAAGTTCATTGAAAACAATCCAAAAATTGTTCCTCGCGAAAAAATAGATAAGGTAGACATTTCGGAGTCTTTGAAAATGGACAAGAACGAACTAATGACCGAGACCTTGGCCAGGGTTTATTTGGAACAAAAGAAGTATAAAAAGGCGATACAGGCTTACAAAATTTTAAGTTTGAAATATCCAGAAAAAAGTAGTTTCTTTGCAGACCGAATAAAAACGGTAGAGAAAATACAAAAAGAAAACTAATAATATAATGAGTACATTTTCAATTTTCCTGATTCTTATCATTGTTGTTTGCCTACTATTGGTGTTGGTTATTATGGTACAAAACCCTAAAGGTGGCGGATTATCTTCTTCATTTGGAGGAGGCGGTAACCAAGTGGTTGGTGGCGTTAAAAAAACGGGTGACTTCTTGGATAAGAGTACCTGGACTTTGGCAACCTTATTGATCGTTTTGATCTTGTTGTCCAATGTGGCTATAAAAGGTAGCCTTGGCACAAACGATTCCAAGTTGTTGCAAGGGGATGATATAGAAACTACGGTTCCTGAAAGTTTACCGGAAGCTTTACCTACAACTGATGAAGCTGCTCCAGTGGAAAACCAGGAGTAATAAACATATTATACGATACAATAAAATGCCAGCCTGAATGACAAGCTGGCATTTTTGTTTTACAATATGTCAGTTTTAAACCATTGGCATAATTTCTGACGTATAGTAAACCAGAATTTTAAAATTTAAAAACTAAAAATATGTCTAAAGTAAACATCAAACCATTAGCGGATAGGGTCCTTATAGAGCCTATGGCTGCTGAAACAAAAACTGCCTCTGGTATTTACATTCCGGAGACTGCAAAAGAAAAACCACAACAAGGTAAGGTAGTGGCCGTTGGTCCAGGTACTAAAGACGATAAAATAACAGTAAAGATTGGCGATACTGTCCTTTATGGAAAGTATACTGGCACAGAGTTAAAATTGGAAGGTAAGGATTACCTTATCATGCGCGAAAGTGACATTTTTGCAATTATTTAATTAAAAAACAACTAAGAAAATGGCAAAAGATATAAAATTTGATATTGAAGCACGTGATGGCCTAAAAAGAGGCGTTGATGCCTTGGCAAATGCGGTAAAAGTAACCTTAGGACCAAAAGGAAGAAACGTTATCATCAGCAAATCCTTTGGCGCCCCTATGGTGACCAAAGATGGTGTTACCGTTGCAAAAGAAATAGAATTGGCAGATCCCTTAGAAAATATGGGAGCTCAAATGGTAAAAGAAGTTGCCTCTAAAACCAACGATCTTGCTGGTGACGGAACAACAACTGCAACCGTATTGGCCCAAGCTATAGTAAAAGAAGGATTAAAAAATGTTGCCGCTGGAGCCAATCCAATGGATCTTAAAAGAGGAATAGATAAAGCTGTTGATGCTATCGTTGCAGATTTGGCCAAACAAACCAAAAAAGTTGGTGATTCTTCTGAAAAAATAAAACAAATAGCCTCTATTTCTGCCAATAACGATGATACCATTGGAGAACTTATTGCCCAAGCTTTTGGAAAAGTAGGAAAAGAAGGTGTTATCACTGTTGAGGAAGCTAAAGGAACAGACACGTATGTGGATGTTGTGGAAGGTATGCAATTCGATAGAGGATACCTATCTCCATATTTTGTGACAGATTCTGAAAAGATGATGACCAATTTGGACAATCCATATATCCTTTTATTTGACAAGAAAATATCTTCCATGAAGGATTTACTTCCTGTATTGGAGCCGGTAGCCCAATCAGGCAAGCCACTTTTGATTGTCGCTGAAGATGTTGACGGGGAAGCTTTGGCTACGTTGGTAGTGAACAAATTAAGAGGTTCTTTAAAAATTGCAGCCGTTAAGGCTCCAGGATTTGGAGATAGAAGAAAAGCCATGTTGGAAGACATCGCTATCTTGACCGGTGGTACTGTGATTTCTGAAGAAAGAGGTTTCTCTTTGGAAAATGCCACTTTGGATATGTTGGGTACTTGTGAAAAAGTAACCATCGACAAAGACAACACTACAATTGTTAATGGTGCAGGAAATGCAAGCGACATCAAAACAAGGGTAAACCAAATCAAATCTCAGATTGAAAGCACAACCTCAGATTACGATAAAGAAAAACTTCAGGAACGTTTGGCCAAATTGGCCGGTGGGGTAGCCGTACTTTATGTAGGTGCTGCTTCTGAAGTTGAAATGAAAGAGAAAAAAGACCGTGTTGATGATGCCCTACATGCAACTAGAGCTGCAGTAGAAGAAGGTATTGTTGCTGGTGGTGGAGTTGCCTTGGTACGCGCCAAAGCAGTTCTTGCTTCTGTGAAGGTAGAAAACGCAGACGAAGAAACAGGATTACAGATTGTTGCAAGGGCCATTGAATCGCCTTTGAGGACTATCGTTGAAAATGCCGGTGGAGAAGGCTCTGTAGTTGTTGCCAAAGTATTGGAAGGCAAAGGTCATTTTGGTTACGATGCCAAAACTGAAACCTATGTAGACATGCTTAAAGCAGGAATTATTGATCCTAAGAAAGTAACTAGGGTTGCATTGGAAAATGCCGCTTCTGTTGCTGGAATGATCTTGACTACCGAGTGTGCATTGGTCGATATTAAAGAAGAGTCTCCTGCAGGCCCACCAATGGGTGGCGGTATGCCAGGAATGATGTAAAAGGCAATTGCCCAAAACATCTATTAAATATAAAAAAACGCTCTGGTATCCAGAGCGTTTTTTATTGTCTAATGTTTTTTACTGTCGTCCGTATTATCTTCCCGGTATCGACAACAAGGATGCACTTGTTCATAAGCCTCTTTGCTAGCCTTTAGTTCCTTGGTATCATGCCCCACCGCCACTAAGGCTGTCTTTACTTCCATGGAATTGGTCTTGCGTTCGTCCATGATCAAGGACAATTGGTGGGACGGGATATCCCAATTGGCAAACTTTACCCCGGGCACTCCCAAGGCAGCCTTTTCTATGCGCATCTTGCACATCTCACATTTACCATCGACCTCCATGGTCAACTTCTTGTTTTTATCCTGGGCGTAGGTCACCAAGGTAACACATAACATCGCTATTATTAAAAATCCTTTTTTCATATTTTTGATTTTAAAGTTAATTTTCAGATTCCCATATAGTAAGGAATACAACCTATAATTTATATCTAAATCCCGTATAATACATGCTGCCCATAATAGGCGCATACACAATACTTGTATCAAAATAAGGGCCAAAAGGGTCATCTGCACCCAAAATCGCCTTATCCTGCATAAAATTAGTCAAATTCTCCACACCAACATATATTTCGAAATTTTTGGAAAACACCTTGGTCACTTGCGCATTCATTAAACTGTATGGCTCAGCAGTTGCCCCCAATTGATATTCTGATGGGTTGGTAGCAGTATTGGGCAACCGTTGCTCCCCGATGGCATGCAACGTATAATCAAAACGCCATTGTGCCCCATTTTCTTTAGGCAAGGTCACATATCCTATGTTGGCAAAAAATCTGTTTTTAGCCTGTAGGGGCTTTTGAAAGCTACCCGAATTATAATCGGTCTGCACATCATAATTTTTGTACGCGGCACGGACTTCCACATTTTTTACTACCTCATAATCCAGTTCTACCTGAAAGCTGTTCGCATAACTGCTCCCTTCTAAATTATAGAACGATATTTCTTGAGGATTCTCCCAATCCACCACGATTTGATTTTCAAAGTCTGTGCGATAATAATCTACCGTGAAATTCCCTTTCCTATTGAAGAGATTAAAGCCCTGTAAAAAGCTTACTCCGTAGTTCCATGCCACTTCGGGATCCAATCCGTAGATTTCACCCCCCATGTTTTGGATATTGATCTGTCTTGAGGAACCAAAAAGCTGTTGGTTTTCCGCAAAAATATTAGCTGCTCTTCTCCCTTTTCCAAAAGACCCTCTTAAACTGGCATTTTCCCATGGGGTATAACGCGCATGTAATCTTGGTGTAACAAAGGTACCCAGCCGATTGTGCGTATCCACACGTAGCCCAGCCACCAAACTCAATGTCTCCAGATTATCATAACTGTACTCAAAAAAAGCACCCAAAGAATTGTCCGTACGCCCGTAATCTTCAGTATTTACAAGTTCATCATAGGTATCCAAGGCAAAGGTGAGGCCGGTTTTAAAGTGGTGTTGTGTACTCCCGATGATAGAATTGAAGATCGCATTGGAATAAAGACTGTGATGATCTATATCGTATTGATTGAAACCGTAATATGATTCCTGCTTATGCATACTGTACGAGGCTTGGAATCCCAAGCTTTGGAAGGGTAGTTCTGGAAAAACGTATCCCAACTTAATAGAAGTATCAAAGCGACGCGTATCTATTTCTCCACCCCAGGCGTTGGTAGTAAATTTATCACTATCCGGATCAAAGTCGGTCTGCCCTACCCGCTTCTCATCGTTCAAAAAACGAACATTCAAAAAACTGATAAAGCCTGTTTCAGGATTTTGGTACTGCCAGCGGTTCATCACATTGATCTGGTTCGCCAGGGGCACATCCAAAAATCCATCGCCATTATCATCCACATTGGCATCTCTCAAGTTACCATGCACATAAAGCCCTGTGCTCCATTTATCGGTCAGTTTTCTATTGACATGGGTGTTGAGCTCATATCTACCATTTAATGCAGCATATCCGTTTACAAACAGCTCACTATCGGTAAGGGGCTTTACCAATTCCGTATTGATCTGTCCGGAAATACTTTCGTATCCATTGACCACGCTTCCCGCACCCTTGGTAATCTGAATGCTCTCAACCCAAGTTCCAGGAGTAAAGGTTAATCCAAATGCTTGGGATGCACCTCGGACCATGGGTATATTCTCTTGCGTAATGAGCAAGTAAGGACTGGTCAAACCCAGCATCTGAATCTGTTTGGTCCCAGTAAGTGCATCTGTGAAATTTACATCGATGGACGGGTTGGTCTCAAAGCTTTCCGAAAGGTTGCAACATGCCGCCTTAAGAAGTTCTGCACTGTTGACGGTAACCACATTTTGTGCGCTAAAGAATGTCTTTTGGAGAGCATCCCTCTTTTTCTCAACCACCACCTCATTCAACATATTTGAAGGTTGCAGGGAGTGATGCAGCATTTTTGGGCCGTTGACGGTGAGTGTATCGGTTTTAAAACCAACATAACTTATCACCAATTTGTTATACTTTTTTGAGTAAGGAATAGAAAAAGAACCCTCCTCATTGGTCATAGTGCCAATTTGGGAATTCAACCAATAGACATTCGCCCCAGATAGACCGATATGTTTGTTATCATCATTGGCCTCCATCACCATACCTTCCACGTTCTCTTGGGAAAGTGATATCAAGGGCAAGAACAATAAGATAGTTAAATAGTATTTCATTTAAATTCTTTTATATAATTGAAACTTGGAATTAAAACCGTTCGTGTTTAAAATTCCTTTTTGCTCTCCAACTTGATTGGAAAGTATTCCTAATCATCTAAAAAAATTAAATTATAAAGACCTGATCAAGGAGCTGCACGTCCCTAACCAGCACAGGTGGCACATATTTATTGTAAGATGCTAACTTAGTATCCGAACCAGCAAATAAGGCATAATCGGTATTTGATGGACTAAAAAGGTAGTGTTGAACTATGGAACATTCAACTTGTGACGTTGTTAAGTCGTCCTGACCCACAATTACGGCTAACTCATAGGCACAACATGACTTGATACCCCATTCTGCACTTTCAGAATTTTTAGGGGAGGACTGGTCCATACCACACCTTTCGGCATGTTCAAAAAAGTCAATATCAACCAAGGCTTTTCCACAATAATGCATTCCAATGGTCCATGAGACCGTGGAGACCAAAAGAAGCAAGGCCATTGCACTAGAAAAAACTTTTTGAAATATTGATTTCATGGGGTTAAAAATATAAAATAAACTCCCGTTCACCATATCGTTGATATAAGTATTAACTTAAATTTACATATCACTGGTTTGTAATTTTCAAATAAAAATGCGACCTAGAATTTCTAATTGAATATTTTTGCAAAAAATTACCCTAATGTTAGCTACTTTAAGACCACACGTTTTATCTATACTCGACAAAAAAACTACAGATGTAGACACTAAACTGCAACAAATCTGTGACCTATTAAAAGAAAAAATTACCCACTATGATTGGGTAGGTTTTTATTTTAAAAATGGCGACAGGAATGAGTTAAAATTGGGACCTTATGCCGGTACCCCTACTGACCATACCATTATCCCATTCGGCAAAGGTATTTGTGGACAAGTGGCCGTCTCCAATCAAAATTTTGTAGTCCCGGATGTTAAGGCTCAGGACAACTATATTGCCTGCAGTATAACTGTAAAGGCTGAAATAGTGGTTCCCTTGTTTGTAAATGGGGAAAATGTGGGCCAAATAGACATAGATTCCAACACTCCAGATCCATTTACCTCCGAGGATGAGCGGTTTTTGGAATTTGTAAATGAGGAAGTGGCCAAAATTCTTTAAAACTTTGGTTGTTTTGTTGATAACCTGCCTCCTTTTTTAAAGGTAAAGACCTACTTTTGTGTCCTTATTAATTTCTTTAGATAAGCACACAAAAAATGAGTACCACAAAAAAAGCAACATCGGCCTTAATTTCTGTATTTCATAAAGACGGTCTAGCGCCATTAGTACAAAAATTCAATGAACTAGGAATTACTATTTACTCTACAGGAGGAACAGAAAAGTTCATCAAAGAATTAGGAATAGATGTGGTTCCCGTGGAGGATGTGACCAGCTATCCTTCTATATTGGGCGGTAGGGTTAAGACCTTGCACCCAAAAGTTTTTGGAGGGATATTAAACAGACAGGATCATCAAGGTGACCAGGAACAACTAAAAGAATTTGATATTCCACAATTGGATATTGTCATTGTAGACCTATATCCTTTTGAAAAGACAGTTGCCAGTGGAGCTTCGGAACAAGATATAATAGAAAAAATTGATATAGGTGGCATTTCTTTGATAAGGGCCGCTGCCAAAAACTTTAAGGATGTACTTTGTGTATCCTCTATGGATGATTACAGTGAGGTCTTGGAGTTGATCACAGAGGGCAAGGGAAGCACTACTTTGGAGGATCGTAAGAGATTTGCGGCCAAATCCTTTAACGTTTCCTCACACTATGACACCGCCATCTTCAACTATTTTAATAAAAACCACGAAGAAGCAGTATTAAAAATTAGCGAGCCTAATGGGCAGGTACTGCGTTATGGTGAAAACCCACATCAGAAAGGTTTCTTCTTTGGAGATTTTGACGCCATGTTCAATAAGGTGCACGGCAAGGAACTTTCCTACAATAACCTTTTAGACGTAGATGCCGCGGTTAATCTAATGAACGAATTCAAAAATGACGCCCCAACCTTTGCCATCCTAAAACACAACAATGCCTGTGGCCTTGCCATGAGGGACACCCTTCACCAGGCGTACGTGGATGCCCTGGCCGGGGATCCTGTTTCAGCCTTTGGCGGCGTATTGATCAGCAATAAGGAAATAGACAAAGCCACAGCAGAAGAAATTCATCAGTTGTTCTGTGAAGTTGTAATTGCACCTTCCTATGCCTCTGATGCCCTTGAAATATTGAAAGGAAAAAAGAACAGGATCATTTTGATCCAAAACGATGTTGAACTACCTGAAACTATGGTGCGCACCTGTTTAAATGGCGTTTTAGTACAAGGGAGGGACAATATCACGGATGCGATTGAAGGTTTGACTTACGCCACTGATAATAAACCATCTGAAGGCGAGCTTGAAGATTTGATCTTTGCCTCAAAAATATGTAAGCACACCAAATCCAATACCATTGTCTTGGCAAAAGGGAAACAATTGTTCGCGAGTGGTACGGGACAGACCTCTAGGGTAGATGCTTTAAACCAAGCGATCCACAAAGCCCAGTCTTTCAATTTTGACCTTCAAGGGGCCGTAATGGCAAGTGATGCATTCTTCCCATTCCCCGATTGTGTTGAGATTGCTGGCAATAGTGGCATAAAAAGCGTGATTCAACCAGGAGGTTCAATCAAGGATCAATTGAGCATAGATTATTGTAATGAAAATGGAATTGCCATGGTAATGACAGGCACTCGTCATTTTAAACATTAATTTTGTTACTTTCACCGATAAAACTTACTTTTAATCCGAAACCAAATTTGTATAAATGGGATTTTTTGATTTCTTGACCGAGGAGATAGCCATAGATTTAGGAACGGCGAACACCCTTATTATTCATAACGACAAAGTGGTCGTTGATAGTCCATCTATAGTAGCTAGAGATAGGATTACTGGTAAAATAATTGCAGTTGGGAAAGAAGCCAATATGATGCAAGGAAAGACCCATGAGAACATCAAAACCATACGCCCATTGAAAGATGGGGTAATTGCAGATTTTGACGCTTCGGAAAAGATGATCAATATGTTCATCAAAAACATCCCTGCTTTAAAGAAAAAATGGTTTCCACCGGCGTTGCGTATGGTCATTTGTATTCCCTCGGGGATTACTGAAGTGGAGATGCGAGCTGTTAAGGAATCTGCTGAACGGGTCAATGGCAAGGAAGTTTATCTTATCCACGAACCTATGGCGGCAGCTATCGGGATTGGATTGGATATCATGCAGCCTAAAGGTAATATGATTGTGGATATAGGAGGTGGTACTACGGAAATTGCCGTTATAGCCCTTGGTGGTATCGTTTGTGACAAATCCGTAAAAATTGCGGGTGACGTTTTCACCAATGACATCATTTATTATATGCGCACCCAGCACAACCTATATGTAGGGGAAAGCACCGCGGAAAATATAAAAATAACCATTGGATCCGCTACGGAAGACCTTCAGACCCCTCCAGAGGACATGTCGGTTCAAGGAAGAGATTTATTGACAGGAAAACCAAAACAGGTACAAGTCTCGTATAGAGAGATAGCGAAAGCATTGGACAAGTCCATTTTAAGAGTAGAGGACGCTGTTATGGAGACCCTATCACAAACGCCCCCAGAATTGGCGGCAGATATCTATAATACCGGGATATACTTGGCCGGTGGAGGTTCTATGCTAAGAGGATTGGACAGAAGATTGTCACAAAAAACAGATTTACCGGTTTACATTGCTGAAGATCCATTGAGGGCAGTAGTACGCGGAACTGGAATTGCCTTGAAAAATTTGGAACGATACAAAAGTATCTTGATCAAATAAAAAAAGGCATAGAGCGTAGGACGGTCATTTTTTTCATTAGGCACAACCTATATGGATGGTCATTTATATAACCCCCCAAAATAGCTAAAGTGAATGCAACAGATTATTCGATTTATAATAAGATATAAAATCTCCTTGCTTTATGTCTTGTTGTTAACAGTTGCCTTTACTCTGACCGTTCAATCACATTCCTTTCACAAGTCAAGATTTTTCAATTCTGCCAATAGTTTTACCGGTGGCATATATCAGACAACAAATAACTTCACCTCTTATTTTGGGCTAGGAACAGAAAACCAAAAACTCTTGGAAGAGAACAAAAGGCTAAAGAGCATACTTTTTAACCTAAAAGTTCCTGAAACCATAGAATTGGATACAAGTAATACTACCTATGTGGTTACCTCAGCCAGGGTAATCAAAAACAGTTTTGCGAATCCTAGGAACTATATCACTATCAATAAAGGAAAAGCAGACGGACTGAAACAAGATATGGGAGTCATTACCGCTACTGGTATTTTGGGAATCATAGAAAACACCTCGAAGCATTTTGCAATTGTTCAAAGTATCTTAAACACCAAATCCAATATCAACGCAAAAATCAAGAATACGGATCGTTTTGGCTCCTTGGTTTGGAACACAAAAAAGTTTAATGTCGTACAATTAGTGGATATTCCAAGATTGGTACCGTTAAAGATTGGGGATACCATAGTTACTGGAGCAAGTTCCAGTATTTTTCCAGAAAACATACCGATCGGGACCATTAAATCTTTTGACCTAACGACCTCTAAAAGTTATTATAGCATAGATGTCGAACTGTTCAATGATATGACCAACATTAAAAACGTGTATATCATCAACAACATAGATAGACCTGAATTATTACAATTGGAATCTGAAATAGAAAATGGGCAGTAAATACTATTTTATAAATATCGTTCGCTTTGTGCTGCTTGTATTTTTTCAGGTACTCGTATTCAATCACCTTAATTTCTTTGGATATATAAACCCAATGGTTTATATTCTCTTTATATACTGGTATCCTATCAAAGAAAACAGGTCCCTCTTTCTTTTGATAAGTTTCTTATTGGGGCTGGCCGTTGATTTATTTTCGGACACCATGGCAATACATACTGCGGCCGTTATAACCATAGCCTATCTAAGACCAAGTCTTATGAGATTTTGTTTCGGGGTAAACTATGAATTTCAGAGTTTTAAGCTATCTAACAGTACTAAGGCACAACAAATTACATTTATTGCGTTATTAATATTAATACATCACATTGTATACTTTACATTAGAAATTTTCAGTTTTTCCAATTTACTGATAATTTTGAAAAAAATAGCATCGACAAGCGCAGTGACCTTGTTGGTCTGTTTATTGATAAGTTCACTAGTTAGTACCAAAAAGAATGAATAAGTTTCTTCTTTCCGCCTTCATTATCATTATAGGAATTACCTTCATAGGTAGGCTTTCCTACTTACAGGTATTTAATAATGTCGGGGAAAAAGTATCTGAGGATGTAGCGGTTAAAGCCATTTATGATTACCCAGAAAGGGGCTATATCTATGATAGAAACGGGGAGCTTCTTGTAGCCAATCAACCGGCATATGACGTCATGGTCATTCCCAAGGATGTAAAACCCTTGGACACGTTGGAATTCTGCAACCTTTTAGGGCTGGAAAAAGAGCAATTCATTAAAAATTTAAATAAGGCCAAAGTATATTCCCCTAGACTTCCCTCCGTTCTAGTGCATCAATTATCCAAGGAGGATTATGCCCGTCTCCAAGAAAAAATGAGGAAATACGATGGCTTTTATATTCAAAAGAGATCATTGCGTTATTATGCCACAAATAGTGGCGCCAACGTATTGGGATATATCAGCGAAGTAAATGAAAGAGACCTTGCGAACAACCCTTATTACAAACAAGGGGAGTTGCTTGGCAAAACAGGAATAGAAAAGGAATATGAAGACCTTTTAAGAGGTAAGAAAGGTGTGAAATACATTCAAAAAGACCGTTTTAACAGGGATATTGGACCCTATAAAAATGGGGCGCTGGACACCTTACCCGAGCAGGGAAAAGAAATACATGTAACTTTAGACAAGAAACTACAGGAATACGGAGAGCTTTTAATGCAAGGAAAGCATGGTGGTATAGTAGCCATTGAGCCCAGTTCAGGAGAAATTTTGGCACTCATCTCTGGTCCAACCTATGACCCCGCTTTATTGGTAGGAAGGGAGCGATCTAAAAATTATACGAAACTATATTACGATTCCATTTCCAAGCCAACCTACGATAGAAGCCTTTTGGCTGAAACGTCACCAGGCTCTCCATTTAAAATCTTGAACGCCCTTGTTGCCCTGCAAGAAGGGGCCATCACCCCGGACACCAAAATTATGTGCTACCACGGGTTTTATGTAGGAAGCACTAAAAGAGGATGCCACTGTGGAGGAGGAATGAGAGATATGACCTCTGGTATTTACAACTCATGTAACGCGTATTTCGCAGGCACTTTTAGGAAAATTTACGAACAATTTCCAACAACGGATGAGGGCATGGATGTTTGGGAAAAACACATGAAGAGTTTTGGATTGGGCGATTTTCTTGGATATGATCTGCCAACGGGAAAAAGGGGTAGAATCCCCAGCAAAGAGTACTATGATAAGTGGTATGGAGATAATCGCTGGTCTAGTTCCTATATAATCTCCAATTCCATTGGACAGGGTGAAGTTTCTGCGACCCCAATTCAATTGGCCAATATGACTGCCGCAATTGCGAATAAAGGCTTTTACTATACCCCCCACGTGCTTAAGAAGATTAACCACGAGGATATTAGTATCCCGGAATTTACAAAAGCTAAGCATACTACAATAGACAAGAAACACTTTGATCCTGTTATCAACGGAATGGCCTTGGTTTACAAACAGGGAACAGCGAGCAGATTACAAATACCAGATATCGAAATTGCCGGTAAAACTGGAACTGTAGAGAATTTCACAAGAATCGATGGGGTAAAAACACAACTTACAGATCATTCTGTCTTTATTGCGTTTGCCCCTGTGGAAAACCCAAAAATTGCCATAGCCGTATATATTGAACACGGATATTTTGGATCTCGTTATGCCGGACATATTGCTTCCCTTTTAATTGAAAAATACCTCAAAGGCGAAATCACTAGAACAGATTTAGAGAAGAGAATGTTAGAAAAAAACTTGGAAGCAGAATATGCCAAACCGCACAGCGGCCAACCCTTTATAATCAACGAACGTGTCTGGTAAAAGCATCTTAAAACGTATCGACTGGTTAACTGTTTTAATTTACTTCTTGTTGGTGGGCATTGGATGGATCAACATCTACTCCAGCACCTACTCAGAGGAGGACAAGGCTTTATTGGATTTTAGCACCTTATACGGAAAACAACTATTTTTTATTTTGGTCAGTGTTTTTTCCATTGTCATCATCCTTGGTATTGAGGCCGATTTTTATGAACGTTTTTCTAGTGTTATTTATATTATCTCCCTTGTCCTCTTGGCCGGACTTTTTGTTTTCGGGAAAACGATAGCTGGAGCAACTTCATGGTACGACCTAGGTTTTTTTAATCTACAGCCCTCGGAATTGGCAAAGGTGGGTGCCGCCTTGGCCCTAGCTAAATATTTGTGTGACATTCAGACCGACATTAAAAGAGGTAAAGATCAATTCTTTGCCTTTTTGATCATTTTGATACCCGCCATACTTGTGATCCCACAACCAGATCCCGGTAGTGCCTTGGTATTCTTTGCCCTAATTTTTGTAATGTTCCGTGAAGGCCTCCCCCTCTACTATTTGAGCATCCTCCTATTGATTATCCTAGTCTTTATTGCCACCTTAATGTTCGGCACCATATGGGTCGGCATCGTATTTGCCATATTTATAGCCCTATTCTTTTTATTGAAAAGGAAATCCTTTAGAATTCCTGTGATGCCCATCCTAACTTTTTTTGTTATTGCCATCGTATTTTCACTCTCCGTAAATTTCGTATTCAATAACGTTTTCGAACAACGGCATAGGGACCGTTTTAGCCTATGGTTGCGACTAGAAAAAGATCCTGCTAAACTGGAGGAAATCAAAAAAACAATAGGATACAACACCTATCAATCAGAGAAGGCTATTGAATCTGGTGGCTTCTTTGGAAAGGGTTTTATGGAAGGAACCAGAACCAAAGGTGATTTTGTCCCAGAGCAACATACAGATTATATTTTTAGCACCGTAGGGGAGGAATGGGGCTTCTTGGGAACCTCTGTGGTGGTCATCCTATTTACCGTGCTTTTTCTGCGCCTGGTATACCTCTCAGAACGACAAAAGAGCAGTTTTAGCCGCATGTATGGCTATGGCATCATCTCCATACTCCTAATTCATTATTTCATCAACATAGGCATGGTTATTGGCGTTTTACCTACAATAGGTATTCCTTTGCCATTCTTCAGCTATGGAGGATCTGGACTTTTATTCTTTACGGCCCTATTATTTATCTTTTTAAAACTAGATTCGAACAGGTTGAACGAGTGGAACTAAAATTTCCACCCTTTGATAAGGACCTCTTGCTCCAAACGATCTTCCCTGTCATTGGGGAGCTTCGCAAAAAAATCGATTCCTGTTAGCTTTTCCAAACTATCCACGGGCACCAAAAACTTCTCCAAAGGGAGGGAACTTTCTTTATGAGGCATAAGAAATGCCAATACCTCTAGATTCTCAACATTCCCTTTGGCAATAATTTTATAGAAAAACTTGGGAACCGCTACATCCTCTTCCCCTATTTCGTCCAGTCCTTCCTCCAACACCCCGCCAGTAACTACAAATACACCATTATATTTTTTGGTCCAATACCTGACTTTTTGTTCCAATCTATTCCATATTCCCCCATTGAAAGCATTCTCTTGGGGACTAATATTACTGGTATAAAAGGTTTGATTGTAGGCCGATTCTGAAAATCGCATATCTCCTGCAGGGCATAAATGACCTCTATCGAAGCCCGACCCCCTATAATTTTTCCAATCCGCAGATTTAGTGCGCACCTTTGGATCCTCTATAAAGTAAGGTCTCTTCCTATCATCATAGGTAAGATATTCCTTCTTCAGTTCATACGCCACCCACTCCGCCTGCTCATATCGCTCATTATAAGACAGGGAATAGTAATTATGGTCTACGATGACACCAGTGGTGGAAGTTGGAAAAAGCATTTTCACATTTTTACCCACTTTTCCACTATCATAATCGCCCTCATAGGTTTCTGCTTCATAAAAATTATCAAAAAGCCAGAAAGCGATGATTAAAAGCAAGGTCAGAAGAGTGTAAATATTTCGTTTTTTCATAATGGGCCTTCAATTAAAAAAGGTATGGTCCTGGCACAAAAATAAAAAGCCCGGGATAAACCGGGCCTTTATACTATTAAATTTAAATGGGATTATCCTTTTACACTTGCCAATTTTGTTTCTTTAATATTGTTCGATTTTAAATCTTGCAACACATTTATGGCTTCCTCAACATAGACGTCCTTGGCCAAATCTTGGTGCCAGCGATCTCTTTTCTCTCTCAATACCTCATCTTGCGTAAACAGCTCCTTTTCATATTTAAGTGATTCAAAGGACAAATGCGAATCATATTCCTGAATCGTCTTAAAATACTGAGATTTCTTCTTCATCCTTTCCTCTTCACTTTTATAGGTGCTATAGTTCAGGGATATTACATTTTCATCTTGTTGTTGCTTTAGCCATTTGGCATTTTCCTCGATCAACTTTATCTGTGAATTAAGGGCCATTCTAGAGGCACTGTTGGCAATGGTCTGCTCATAATCTATATAACCTTCCCAAGGCTTATAGTCAGCCGCTGAAATCTTGTCCCAAGGCAATGGGTTTTGCTGATCTCTTTCCCCTAGATCAATATAACTATATCTGTCTGGAACCACCACATCACTCTTAACTCCTTCCAACTGGGTGGATCCTCCGTTTATTCTATAAAATTTCTGGGTAGTCAATTTAATAGCTCCAAGATCTCCATGTTCATTACTTCTTACAATGTTGTCCAAAGGAATAACATTTTGTACAGTTCCCTTTCCAAAAGTCTGTTTGCTGCCAATAACAATAGCTCTTTTGTAATCTTGCATTGCTGCAGCCAAAATTTCAGAAGCAGATGCCGACAACTCATTTACCAAGATCACCAGTGGTCCATCCCATTGGATTCGTTCATCCTTATCGTCATAAACTTCTTTGCGCTGTCCTGAAGACCTAACTTGCACAATGGGCCCGTCCTTGATAAATAATCCGGCCATCTCTACAACAGTCTTTAAAGATCCCCCACCATTGTCCCTAAGGTCCAGGATCAATCCTTCCGCACCTTCTTCTTTTAATCGTTCTACCTCTTTGGCAACATCGGTTGCGGCATTTCTATTGTTATAGTCTTCAAAATCTACATAAAATTTTGGTAGATTGATCAACCCAAATTTCTGCTCTCCTTTTTTAACCGTAGCGGATTTGGCATAAGATTCCTCCAATTCCACAACATCTCTAGTCAAGGAAATAATTTCTATAGAACCATCTACTTTCTTAACAGTAAGATTTACAACGGTACCTTTTGGGCCTTTGATGAATTTAATGGCATCATCAAGTCTCATCCCAACAATATCCACTGGTGGTTCACCTTCCTGGCCAACTTTTAATATTTCGTCCCCTACTTCCAAACGCTTGTCTCTCCAAACTGGACCTCCAGATATAATTTCTACAATGGTGGTCTCATCTTTACGTTTTTGTAATCGTGCGCCGATTCCTTCAAATTTACCTGACATGCTCACATCGAACTTCTCTTTATCGTCCGGTGCAAAATAATAGGTATGCGGATCAAACTCGTCCACTATGGTATTGATGTACTGCACAAACCAGTCCTTACGCTCCAATTCATCTACAAAGTCATAGAATTCATCCAAGGTGTTTTCGGTAGAAGCCCTAGCTTCCGATTCGATCTCCTTTACTGATTTTGCCTTGTAAGCAGCATCTTTGGTCTTCTTTTGCTCCTCATCTGTCAATTTGGAATCATAGGTGCCCAAAGTAGCATATTTCAATTGCTTTCTCCATCGTTCCTTCAATTCTGCCTTTGAACTTGCAAAAGGCTGATTGTCATAATCAATATTGATCTTTTCATCGGAATTATAATTAAAAGGCTCTGAAAGCACATCCTTGTAGATGCCCTTGGCTTCTTGCATACGTTGTATCAACCTTTCATGAACTAAATCAAAAAAGCTGATATCTGTATTTTTAATTTGATCATCAATTTGAAACTTATATTTTTCAAACTCATGGATATCCTTTTCCAGGAAATATCTTTTGGTAGGATCTATAACATTGATAAAATCCTCAAAGACTTCCACCGAAAAATCATCGTTGATATCCTTGGGCTGATAATGTCCTTTTTCCAAAACATAAGTAATGAGATCCAATAATAATTTGTCCTTATCACTGGTCTCAAATGATTTATTTGTAAAACTGCAGGAGGCTACAGCAATCAGCATCACCAACAATGCAAAAGCCAATTTCTTTTTCATATTCTATTTCTTTTTTTGATGTACAATTCCATCTTGGATTGCATAATAATTTAGGACCAACCCTCTATATATGCACTACCTGACATTATATGGAATCCTCTAATATACTGAAAAAACCATGCCACATTGTTCTGTATCCATTAAATTTTTGTTAAACGACATCAAAGGCTTTTCCTAATGAAAAACGTATTTTTACACCATAAATTATAATCTATGGAAAAACCTTTAATTCTTGTTACAAATGATGACGGTATAACAGCACCGGGATTAAGAGCCCTGGTTAGGTATATGAAAGAGATTGGAGATGTGGTCGTTGTGGCTCCAGACAGCCCACAATCGGGGATGGGACATGCAATAACACTGGACAATACGTTGTACTCAAAAAAGGTCACCATAGATACAGAAAATGGAGGTTCGGAAGAATATAGTTGCAGTGGCACTCCTGCGGATTGTGTAAAATTAGCGTTACAGGAACTGTTGGATAGAAAGCCTGATATTTGTGTCAGTGGCATTAATCACGGATCCAATTCATCCATCAATGTTATTTATTCCGGTACGATGAGTGCAGCTATTGAAGCCGGGATAGAAGGAATACCTGCCATCGGATTTTCATTGTGCGACTTTTCTTGGGACGCCAACTTTGAAAAGGCTGGGGATGCCATAAAGAGAATAGTTAGGGAAGCTCTGGACAAAGGAATGCCTCAAGGGGTAGTTTTAAATGTAAACATCCCCAAGTTGGAAGGCAGGGAATACAAGGGCATTAAAGTTTCTAGACAGGCCAGGGCCAATTGGAAGGAAAAATTTGACAAGAGGATCAGCCCCATGGGCAAGGAATACTATTGGCTTACCGGGGAATTCGAATTACTGGACAAAGGCGAGGACACCGATGAGTGGGCCTTAGCAAATGACTATATTTCCTTGGTGCCCACACAATTTGATCTTACAGCACACCACGCCATACAAAACATAAACAACTGGAAATTACATGAATAAAAAAGAAATTATCATCGGTTTTTTGGTAGGTATTATTGCCAATACCATAGGAACTTTGGCATACATCGTTCTATTTTCCGATTTGGGCATCGCGGAGACCTTTGCAGCCGCTATAAAACAAGAGCATATTGGTAGTTTATTGGCCCTTGGTGCCATCTTAAACCTTATTGCCTTCTTTGGCTTTCTGAAATTAAATAGGGACCACAGGGCCAGAGGGGTACTAATAGCCACCCTTTTGACTGCTTTTGTTATCCTTTATTACAAAATGTTTTAATCCAAAAATTCAGAACCTACAGATGAAATATTACATCATTGCCGGTGAAGCTTCTGGAGACCTACACGGCTCCAATCTTATCAAGGCCCTTAAAAAAAAGGATCCTGACGCGGATATCCGATGTTGGGGTGGTGATCTAATGCAAAAAGCTGGCGGAGTCCTTGTAAAACATTACAAGGCCATGGCTTTTATGGGGTTCCTAGAAGTGCTGGGAAATATCAATACCATTTTCAAAAACATAAAGTTTTGTAAGGAAGACATCTTACAATTTAAGCCCGATGAACTTATTTTTATAGACTATTCTGGATTCAATCTTAGGATAGCCAAATGGGCCAAAGAAAATCATATAAAAACAAATTACTATATAGCCCCTCAAATTTGGGCCTCCAGGGAGGGAAGAATTGAAAAAATTAAAAGGGATA
>JBFIGS010000003.1:0-36676 GCA_041602195.1 Sediminicola sp.
ATTGATAAGATCATTGAATACTCTACTATCCCAGGAACCAGTAGACATCACTGGGGAACGGATATTGATATTGTTGATGGGCGGCCCAAGGTAGAAGGGGATGTTCTTGTCCCAGAAAAATTTGGAGCCGGCGGTCCGTACGAAAATTTCAAAGCCTGGATGGATGCCAATGCCAACAAATTTGGCTTTTACCTCGTGTACACGGACAACCCAAAAAGAAAAGGCTTTAAATATGAGCCTTGGCACTATAGCTATGCCCCTATATCCATTCCCATGTTAGAGACTTTTAGGCGAAAAAATATCATGCAATTATTGCAAAGAGAAGATTTTTTAGGAGCCGAACATTTTACTTCAGGTTTTGTACGCACCTATATTTTGGATAATATTTTGGACATCAATCCAGAGCTATTATAATAGAAATTTATCTAGGGTTCTTCATTTCTAATTTAAGCGCTAACCTCCAGTTTATGTGAAGGGTGAGTTGGAAAGTGACGACCTTTGGGTTTTGCTTATGATTCAGGCCGGCTATAATCCCATAAAAATGATCATGGTAATGGAAATATTAATAACGGGCGGAGGAACTAACAGGGGTTCCTGAATTCCAGAGCAACCATCCAGATCCAGAAAATAGGATAGAAAAGATAAAAGATGCCATTGCTAAGCACAAACGCGAGAATTAGTGTTAATTCCTGTAAAATATAGCTCGTTATAATTCCATTTTATTATATTTGAATCCTCAACAAATCTTTTTGACGCCTCAGATTTAACCCTTATAGCTTTGATTTATAATCATTTAAACGAGACTATATGGGAACACTATTACATTTTAAAAGTATTTACTTAGAAGCATTCGAGAATTGTAAACCAGAGTTTGTAGTAATTCTATTAAAGGTTTATTCAGTTTTTTGTGTAATCATGCTTTTTATGGCGCTATATGCATTTACGTATAGAGCGTTTACAGGATTTAAATTTTAAGAGAACTATAGTTTAGTTGCCCTTTTACCTGAACACTATATGGAGCAGATAAACTAAAACAATAAACCCCATGGAAAAGTTTTCCATGGGGTTGTTTGGTACATAATATGTCACTTTTAAAACCTTGATTATTGCTGTGCACCATCAACTTTGGCAATTAGTAAATTAATAGAAGGTGTCAGATCAAAGATTATTGAAATAAATGTATCACAAACTCAATCTGCATACAAAAGCCACTTTCCCCCCAGATACATGGCCCATGTATAGTTAAAATGACACCTTCTTATCAATTACTATTTAATTCTTAAATTTTTCGTCTTTAAACTTAATAATGTAGGTATCAATTTCGAACCTGGAACCTTATTGGAATTCCATCTTGGAGGTTGGTAAGAATTAACGGGATACTTAAATAGACTCGATAAAGCATAAATTGTTTCAGCAATTTCCATTATATAACATAATTTTAACAGTTTGACTCCTAAAAGGTTGCAACCACAACAAGCATCACCAGGAATGTGAAATTTTTGAAAAAGCTCCCCTATTGCTAGTTATCCATTTGAAATCAGCTTATTTTTGGAATAAGAATAAATCATAAACCAATGAACAAAAAAGTAATCTTAATGATTTTAGATGGCTGGGGAAAATCTCCAGACCCTAAAATCTCCGCCATAGAAAACGCAAACACCCCTTTTATAGACTCCCTATATAAAAATTACCCAAATGCCAATCTCCTAACCGATGGCATGAATGTGGGCCTACCAGAAGGACAAATGGGAAACAGTGAAGTTGGGCATATGAACTTGGGAGCAGGAAGAATAGTTTACCAAGATCTAGCCAAAATCAATCTCGCTGTAAAGGAAAATACATTAAAGGATGAAAAGGTTTTAAAGGATGCCTTTTTATATGCGAAAGAACACAACAAACCCGTACATTTCCTTGGTCTTTTGAGTGATGGAGGGGTCCATTCCCACATTACCCATTTAAAGGGACTTATTCAGGCCGGCGAAGATCTTGGTGTCAACAATATGTTTGTACATGCTTTTACGGATGGTAGAGATGTAGATCCAAAAAGTGGGAAAGGATTTTTAGAGGACCTTTATCGGTTTTGTGAAGGGAAGCACGCTAAAATAGCTTCCGTAATTGGCAGGTATTACGCCATGGATCGAGACAAGCGCTGGGAAAGGGTTAAATTGGCCTATGACCTTTTGGTGCATAACGTAGGTAAAAAATCAGATAATATCCTTAGCGATATGCAGGATAGCTATTATGACGGCATCACGGATGAATTCATCAATCCAATAGTGGCCACCAACGAAGACGGCACCCCTGTTGCAAAAATAAATGACGGGGATGTGGTCATCTTCTTCAACTTCAGGACAGACCGGGGCAGGGAGCTTACACAAATGCTGACCCAGGAGGATTTCCATGAGCAGAATACCCATAAGTTAAACCTGTATTATGTCACCATGACCAATTATGATGACTCCTTTTCAGGGATGAAAGTGGTCTATGACAAGGACAATTTAGAGCAGACCTTAGGGGAGACCTTATCCAAGGCCCATAAAAAACAGATACGGATTGCAGAAACAGAGAAATACCCTCATGTTACCTTCTTTTTTAATGGAGGAAGGGAAGTTCCTTTTGATGGGGAACAGCGTCTTCTCTGTCCGTCACCAAAAGTGGCCACTTACGATCTGCAACCGGAAATGAGCGCCTTTGACATCAGGGATGCCATTATCCCGGAACTGCAAAAAGGAGAGGTAGATTTTGTATGCCTAAATTTTGCCAACCCAGATATGGTTGGCCATACCGGGGATATGAAAGCCGCCATCAAGGCATGCGAAGTGGTGGACTCTTGTGCCAAATCAGTAATTACGGCCGGACTCGAGAATGGGTACACCACTATAGTTATAGCGGACCACGGAAACTGCGAGACCATGATCAATCCCGATGGCACTCCAAACACGGCGCATACCACAAATCCTGTTCCACTGATTTTGGTGGACAAGGAGGTAAAAACTATAAAAGATGGCGTATTAGGGGATATAGCACCGACCATCTTAAAATTAATGGGCGTTCCACAACCCGATTTAATGACCCAAAAACCATTGGTTTAAGCACCAAAAAAACAATTAATACAGAGACCTCCATTTATGGGGGTCTTTTTTTACCTTGGCCTAAATAGCTTTACTGCACCCTTTTACCCACTTTTAAGGCCCAATAACACAAATTATAAAGTAAAGTTTTACCTTTGCATCCTATGATAAAGATTAAAACAGCAGAAGAAATAGAATTAATGCGTGAAAGTGCATTGATAGTTTCCAAAACGTTAGGGGTATTGGCAGGAGAAGTTAAACCTGGTGTTACCACATTACATTTAGATAAAATTGCCGAAGAATGCATTAGGGACCACGGAGCAATTCCTGGATTCCTAGGTTTATACGATTTCCCAAACACCCTTTGCATGAGTCCCAATGCCCAAGTGGTCCATGGGATTCCGAACGACACCCCTTTGCAAGAGGGCGATATCATTTCCATAGATTGCGGAGCTCTTAAAAATGATTTTTACGGTGACCATGCCTATACTTTTGAAGTTGGGGAGGTATCGCCTGAGATCAAAAAATTATTAGAGGTTACCAAAGAATCCCTTTATGTAGGTATCCGAGAATTTAAATTGGGCAACCGTGTAGGCGACGTAGGTTATGCCATTCAGAAATTCACAGAAGACCACGGTTATGGTGTTGTACGTGAATTGGTGGGTCATGGCCTTGGACGTAAAATGCACGAAGACCCAGAAATGCCCAACTATGGTAAAAGAGGTAGGGGCAAAAAATTTGTGAACGGGATGGTCGTTGCCATAGAACCGATGACCAATATGGGAACCCACAAAATAAAACAACTAAAAGATGGTTGGACCATTCTTACCGGCGACGGGCTACCAAGTGCACACTTTGAGCACGACGTTGCCCTAATTAATGGAAAACCAGAATTATTGTCCACCTTCAAGTACGTTAATGAAGCCTTAGGTATCATTACCAATGAAGAGGATGAGTTTAGGCAGAAAAAACTTCAATTGTAATTCTTAGTTCTTAAGCCTGGGAGTTACAAGCCGATGAAAAATATCTTTAAATATATTCTGAACACCGTTCCCAGACCTCTTTTGATTCAATTGAGCTATTTGGCTAGGCCTTTATTGGCCCTTACCTTAAAGGGTAAAAGATACCAAGACCCAATTGACGGCAAGAGTTTCAGAAAATTTCTTCCTTACGGATATGAGAATCCCAGGGAAAATGTACTCTCCCCTTCCACCCTTTCTTTGGAAAGGCACCGGTTGTTGTGGCTATATTTAAAAAATGAGACCAACTTCTTTACGGGTCGGCACAAAGTCCTTCATTTTGCACCAGAACAGGCGTTCTACAAGCGTTTTCGTCAATTAGACAACTTGGACTATACAACAACGGATCTCAATTCGCCCTTGGCAGACATTAAGGCAGATATTTGCAACCTTCCGTTTACGGACAATTCTTTTGATATTATTTTATGTAATCACGTACTTGAGCATATTCCCGATGACACCAAGGCCATGGAGGAATTGTTCCGGATTTTAAAACCTGGAGGGTGGGGCATTTTTCAAATACCCCAAGATTTAAATAGAGAAACCACTTTTGAGGACAACTCCATTACCGACAAACAGGAGCGCGCCAAAATATTTGGACAGTACGACCATGTGCGTATATACGGCAAGGATTTTTTTGCCAAGCTACGGCACATAGGTTTTGAGGTGGAAGAGGTTGATTACACATCAACCCTAGAACCAGAAGCTGTTGAAACCTACAGATTGGCACATGGGGAAATTATACCCTTGGTGCGTAAAACTATTCCAAAAGAATAGCTTTAAATCCTTTGGTCACATAACTTTGAGTGTTACCCTGTTTGTCCAAATAGATGATATAAGCCTCTAAATTAGGATCATTTTCCAGTACCCTTTTGGAAGCTTCAAGATCCATTGCCATAAGCCCCGTGGCATAACCATCAGCTTTGGCACATGAATTGGCAATAACACTTGCTGCCAAGATATTGGAGTTTTTGGTATACCCGGTTTTGGGATCTATGGTGTGTACAAATTTGTTTCCCGTGATGGAATCTATCCTAAATTTTCTGTAATTACCCGAAGAAGCCAAAGCTGTATTTTTTAAATTGATCAGGATTTTTGGTTGGTCATCCCCTGCTGGATTATCAATTCCGACCACCCATTCCTTTTCCTTTACTTTATTAACTCCCTTCGCTACAATCTCTCCCCCTACCTCGACCAAATAATCGGTGATACCTTTATTTTCCAACATTAGGGCCAACCTATCTATGGCATAACCCTTTGCTATGGCATTAAAATCAAAATAGATATTTGCATTTGCCTTATTGATCCGATTATTGGCAGTAATCCCCACTTTATCGAAACCAACGTATTGCAATATGCTGTCTACTTTTAGGGAGTCGAGCTGCACTTGCTTACCAGGACCAAAACCCCAGGCATTTACCAAGGAGCCCACCGTAGGATCAAAATACCCATTGGTCCTAGCATGAATTTCTTTTGAGAGCTCAAATACGTCCCTGAACATATGATCTACCACTACGGTAGTATCCCCCATGTTGATTTTGGAGATGTCCGAAGTTCGCATGTAGGTGGACATGGATGTATTGATGACCTCAAAAACAGAATCGATCTCCCTTTGAAAATCAAGTTTTTCCGTGCTTATATAGGTAATATGATAGGATGTCCCCAAAGCTGAACCGCTGTTGAAATTTTTTACCCATTTGGATTTTGGGGCACAACTACCGAGCACAACTACAACCGCAAGTATTGAAAGTAAGTTTTTCATTATTCTATTGCTATTAAACCATCATAATCCACGATGTAATCTTCATTTAAAAATACAGGAAGCTTGTATTCCTTTGCATTGACCAAACCTACTCCTGCGTAGAATACCTGGGCATTGGATTTTTCTGCATGTGCCTTTATTTTTCCCAACAATACAGTATCGTACTCTTTGGGATCATCCGGATATGGAATACTGCGCACCACCACAAAGGAAAGTTGTTTTTCCTTGGTACAGACAAATTGGGGATTTTTTCCCAAAGTACTGTTGATGGCCACAAACTCGAAACCGTTTTCCTCGAGGTGCTTTCCTACAATATTCATGGCCAGATTATGTAATTCCTGTCTCGTCAGCTCTTTCATAATTCTTTAGGTATAAAAAAACCGATATCAGAAATATCGGTTTTTAAAATTTATATCATTAGTACTCTGAAGATTTTATCCTCCGAAATCATCAAACCTGATATGCTCATCCGGTATTCCGAAATCCTCACCCATTTTCTGAACTGCTTTGTTCATCAATGGAGGTCCACAGAAATACAACTCAATGTCCTCAGGAGTTTCGTGATGGGCTAAATAGTTGTCAATAACACAATTGTGTATAAATCCTACAAAACCGTCTCCAGGAGCATCTATATTCTCTTTAACCTTCCAGTTATCTTCTGGTAATGGCTCAGAAAGTGCCAAATAGAATTTAAAGTTTGGAAACTCTTTTTCCAATCTATAGAAGTGATCCAAGTAGAACAATTCCCTCTTGGAACGTCCACCGTACCAATACGTAACTTTACGGTTGGTCTTTAAGGTTTTGAACAAATGGTACAAATGCGAACGCATTGGCGCCATTCCTGCTCCACCTCCAACATACAACATCTCAGAATCTGATTCATTGATGAAGAATTCCCCGTAAGGACCGGAAATAACGACCTTATCCCCAGGTTTTTGAGCAAAGATGTAAGAAGAAGCAATCCCTGGATTAACATCCATCCACCCGTTCTTAGACCTGTCCCACGGTGGGGTAGCGATACGAACGTTCAACATGATCTCTCTACCTTCAGCAGGATAGGAAGCCATAGAGTAGGCCCTTTCCACTGTTTCGTTATTTTTCATGGTCAACGGCCATAGATTAAACTTATCCCATTCTGCTTGAAACTTATCTGGAGTCTCATGCTCTTCAGGGTGAGCAGTAATATCTATGTCCGCGTATTTTATTTCGCATTCTGGAATTTCAATTTGGATATACCCTCCAGCTTTGTAAGGCATGTCCTCAGGAATTTCCACAACGAATTCTTTGATGAAAGAGGCCACATTGTAGTTTCTTACCACAGTAGCATCCCATTTCTTAATCCCAAAAACCTCTTCAGGAATGGTAATATCCATATCCTGTTTTACTTTCACCTGGCATGCCAAACGTGCTCCTGCGTTCAACTCCCTTTTAGAGAAGTGAGGTGTTTCTGTAGGCAAAGCCTCTCCACCCCCTGAAAGCACGTGACACTCACATTGAATACAGGTACCCCCACCTCCACAGGCGGAAGGAAGGAAGATCTTTTGGTTCCCCAAAGTAGATAACAAAGAGTTACCAGAACCTACCTCTATTTTCTTTTCACCGTTGATGGTAATGGTCACAGGTCCTGAAGGAGACAATTTCTCCTTTGTGAACAACAAAAGTGCAACCAACAATAACAATAGCACCATAAAGGCCACCACGGTTATTAAAATTGTCCCAACTGTACTTGTAGCTAAAATCATTCTTATTTGTTTATAGCATTGTTGTAAGAAACCGTATTTTCTTTGGCTTCCTTTTCTATTTTATTTTCATCCACTTTTTGGGCAGTGGTCTCCGTTGCTTCTTTTGGCGCTTCATCACCACCTGTAAGCATACCACCAAAACTCATAAAGCCAATTGCCATAAGTCCAGTGATGATAAAGGTTATTCCAAGACCCCTTAACGGGGCAGGAACATTGGAGTATCTAATTTTTTCACGGATAGCAGCTATGGCCAAAATTGCCAAGAACCAACCAATCCCCGAAGCAACTCCGTAATTGAATGCAAGGCCCAAAGTTTGAATATCCCTAGACTGCATAAATAGAGAACCTCCCAAGATAGCACAGTTAACCGCGATCAATGGTAGAAATATCCCAAGAGAGTTGTAGAGTGCCGGTGAAAACTTTTCTACCACTATCTCTACCAATTGCACCATAGTTGCTATGGTGGCAATGAACAGAATAAATGATAAAAAGCTCAGGTTATAGTCCGCATATTCCGGTCCCAACCAGGCCAGGGCACCATCCCTCAATAAATATTGGTCCAACAACCAGTTCATTGGAACTGTTACCGCCAATACAAAGATTACAGCAGCTCCAAGACCCACAGCAGTTGTCACTTTTTTGGACACCGCTAGGTAGGAACACATCCCAAGGAATGTGGCAAATACCATATTATCTATAAATATGGATTTAAAGAATAATTCTACATGTTCTAACATAACATTGTTCTTTTTAAGTAACTACTAGTTTTCTTCGATTAAGGCTTTGTTCCTAGAACGTTGTACCCATATGATAATACCAACAACAATCAAGGCCATTGGTGACAATAGCATAAACCCATTGTTTTCATAACCTATGGCATAAATTCCTGTTTTTGTGATTGGATCCCCAAGAACCTTAAATCCTAGAAGTGTTCCAGAACCCAACAATTCCCTGAAGAAACCAACAATTACAAGTATCAAACCGTATCCAGCGGCATTACCAATACCATCTAAAAACGATTTCCATGGTCCGTTCCCCAAAGCAAATGCTTCAAAACGACCCATAATGATACAGTTGGTAATGATCAATCCGACGAAAACTGATAATGTCTTACTCAATTCATAGGCGAAAGCCTTTAGCACTTGGTCCACAATAATAACCAAGGCGGCAACGACCACCAATTGCACGATAATCCTAATTTTTGAAGGTATAATGTTCCGCATTAGGGAAATAACGACATTCCCCAACCCAAGTACGAACAATACAGAAATGGCCATCACGATGGACGCTTTAAGTTCTGCCGTAATTGCCAATGCAGAGCAAATACCCAATACCTGTATGGTAATAGGGTTGTTATCCGCTAATGGATCCAATATTAGACCCGTATCTTTTTTTGAAAGTAGTGCCATAGTTTAATTTTTAGCTCTTATGGTTTCCAAATAACTTTTGTAAAGATTTACGCTTTCCTTGATCATGGCACTTACCCCGTTACCGGTAATAGTGGCACCAGCAAGAGCATCAACCTCGTTATCATCTTTAGTATTGTTCAAAGGGTCATTATTACCCTTGGCCACCTCTATACCTGCGTATTCGGTGCCATCAAGAATAGATTCCCCCTCAAAGTCGTCCATGAAATAACGTTGCTTTATATTGGCTCCCAAACCAGGAGTTTCTCCTTTGTGGTCAAAATAAACTCCTTGCACCACCAAATTCTCATCCAGGGAAACAAAACCCCAAATAGCATCCCATAGTCCTTTTCCGTACATAGGAATGATGTAGAATTTCTTGCCGTCCTTCTCCCCAATAAATAAAGGAAGTTTTCTTGTATTTCCCTTTTTGGCAGCAGTTTCCTGTTGTTTCAAATTGATCAAATAAGCTTCATCATTCTCAGTGATTTTATCACCTTCAATTACGATCTGCTGTTTGATATACTTTGAAAACTCATCCGCCACTTTATCCGTAGGCACAAAGTTCACACTACCTTCATCCTCATTTTCGTTAATGCCCATGGCGTACAAAATGTTCTGTTGCTTTTCCAACTTCTCATTCTGTTTGATTTTCTCACTAAGGGCAGAGGCCAAAAATGCCAACACCGACCCAACGACAATCACCATAATAGCGGCAAAGGCAACGGTATAAACGTTTTTATCTGTATTAATTGCCATAATTATACTGTTTCAACTTTTAGTTTCTTTTCTTCACCATGTCCATCCTTTGGAAGAATGTTGGCGTTCTTTAATCTCTTGAGACGTTTGTTGATGTTTCCTCGTACCACATAATGATCAATGGTAGGAGCAAATACGTTCATTAACAAAATAGCCAAGAAAACTCCTTCTGGATATGCTGGGTTGAATACCCT
Source organism: Sediminicola sp. (assembly GCA_041602195.1). GTDB lineage: Bacteria > Bacteroidota > Bacteroidia > Flavobacteriales > Flavobacteriaceae > Sediminicola. The sequence goes on from JBFIGS010000003.1 coordinate 9,954, forward strand.
GATCATTACCGAAATAAATCCGATGAAAAATCCGTAGTACCATTTCCCCTTATCAGTTTGCGAACCAGTTACCGGATCCGTCGCCATGTATACAATACCAAAAGCCAAACCTCCTACAATCAGATGTTGCCAGAAATCAAAACTCATCAACCCGTAAAACTTACTGGTTTCAGTAATCCATCCGGCTTCCACGACACCGTTAAAGATCAGTCCCATTGCCAACGCACCAAGTACGGCACTTACCATAATCCTCCAGCTTGCTATTTTCGTGAAGATCAAGAAAAGACCTCCCAATAAAATCAAGATAGTAGATGTTTCACCTACAGAACCAGGAATAAAACCAAAGAACATATCGGATACGCTGTAAGTGATCTCACTGCCCTTACCCTGTGCCAAATAGCCTAAAACCGTTTCCCCAGAAATAGCATCTGCGGTTCCTGCCCTTTCCACAGCCTCATGAACCCATACCTTATCACCACTCATCCAAGTAGGATAGGCAAAGAACAAGAAAGCTCTAATGGTCAATGCTGGATTCAAGATGTTCATCCCTGTTCCCCCAAATACTTCTTTTCCAATTACAACTCCGAAGACAACAGCAACAGCCAACATCCACAATGGAGTATCAATAGGTACGATCAAGGGAACAAGCATCCCCGTAACCAGGTATCCTTCTTCTACTTCATGACCTTTGATTACTGCAAAGACAAACTCCACAGCCAATCCAACCACATAAGAAACTATCACCAACGGCAATACCGTCCAAGCTCCCATGATAAAGTTGTCCCAAGTCAGGAAGTTTCCAAGCAGTGACGCTTGACGAATTACCCCATTGGCAGCATCAACTGCCGCATAATGTTGGTATCCTGCATTAAAAATTCCGAAAATCAACACTGGAACCAAAGCCATGATCACTGTGTTCATGGTCCTTTTTAAATCATCCGCTGAGCGAACATGGGAACCAGAATGTGTTGTTTCATTTGGAGTGTACAAGAAGGTATGCAATGCGTTGAACGCAGGAGCCATTTTCTTGCCCTTGTACTTCTCCTTTAATTTGTGCAAATTATTTTTTAAACTCATCTCTTATCCTATTTCTTTATACAATAAGTCCAATCCTTCCCTGATGATCTGCTGGTGGGGTTGTTTGGATATACAAATAAACTCTGTCAATGAAAAATCTTCCGGAGCTACCTCATATAATCCCAATTGTTCCATTTCGTCCAAATCTCCTATCATACAAGCCTTAAGCAATTGCAAAGGATAGATATCCAAAGGAAAAACCTCCTCATATTTACCGGTTACAACAAAAGCACGGTGTTCACCATTGGTATTTGTTGTAAGGTCGTATTTTTTATTTGGAAACATCCATGAGAATGTCAAGGCCCTGGTAGAAGAAATTTTATCGAAAACAGGCTTGTTCCAACCAAAAAGTTCGTAATCATCACCTTCTGGTATAACACTCACCGTATTGTTATAGTACCCTAAATAACCATCTGGTTTGGTCTTGGAACCCGTAAGTACGTCTCCGTTGATCACTCTAATGTTTTCATTATTTACACCACTGGCGTAAAGGAAGGTAGAGATTTCAGCTCCAATTTTGGTAACGTAGTACTTAGGTGCCTTTACTGATGACCCTGCCAAAGCAACAACGCGCTCGGCATTGAACTTTCCGGTCAACAACAACTCGCCCATGATCACCAAATCCTGAGGGGTAATAGTCCAAACTACCTCTCCTTTGTTGATAGGATCTACCTTATTGATCAATGTGCCGACCAAACCTGCTGGGTGAGGTCCGGACATTTTATGTACCTCAACACCCTTTAATCCGGCCAATGGAGAGTTGGATGACTGTCCAACCGACACATGCACCTTTCCGGGAGTCAATTTACCCAAGGCGGTAATAGCCGCCTGTAATTCTTTTTCTTTTCCTTGCAGCACATAATCCAAATCAGCGGCCAAAGGAGCCGTAACATACCCTGAAATGAAAATACCTTTTGGAGTTGACTCTGCATCGGCAATAACATCATAAGGTCTTTGTTTCACAAATGGCCATAAACCACCGTCCAACAAAAACGTTTTAATATCCTGCGGAGATGCCCCTTCCAAATTTAAAGGTTTGTGTGCCACATGTTCCTGCGTTTTATCGGCAAGAATTTTAAGCGTTAGGATTTTCCTACGCTCACCTCTAATAACTTCCACCAATTCACCGCTTACTGGAGAAACAAATTTTACCGCTTCCTGATTCTTATCAAAAAAAAGTGGTTCGCCAGCTTTTACCTCAGCGCCTTGTTTAACTAATAGTTTTGGAGTAACCCCGTGAAAATCATGAAGATTGATTGCATAAACATTACTTAAAACGGCTTTAGAAGTTGCGAGTTCCGCTGCACCGACAAGATTAATGTTTAAGCCTTTTTTAATTCGAATGTCTTTAGACATATATTGTAGACCTTAGGTTAACAAAATTTGGTTGCAAATTTAGTATTTAAAAGAAAGTTTTCATAATTATTGCCCATAAATTTAGGGATTGCCCCATTGTTAATTTTTTAGGCATCCTTTTTGTTTACTTTTACCTAAAAAATACAATAGAAATGCGCCTTAATCTTAAACAGATCATTCTTCTTTTGGCAACACCAATGCTCTTCGGGCAGGCTTTGGAAGAGGTAAATCCGCCAGAAAATATAAAAACGATCATTTTTAAAGGAAATACAGACGATCAATTCCCCGTTGTAAAACTGGGGGAGCCCATCTTCTTGGAATTTGACGACCTTACAGCCCGTGAAGCTGATTATTACTATAAAATAATCCTGTGCAATTATGACTGGACCCCGTCAACCCTATTAAAATCGCAATATTTAAGCGGCGTGGACAACCAAAGGATCATCAATTACGAGAACAGCTACAACACCCTTCAGGCCTACTCCAACTACAAACTTACCATTCCCAATCAGAATGTACGACCAACCGTTAGCGGCAATTACATGCTGGAGATCTACAACAACTCCTACGAGCTGGTCTTTTCAAGAAAATTTGTCATTTACCAGGACCTGGTCACAGTGGCGGCCACTGTAAAACGCTCCAGAGACTTTAATTATATCAACGAAAAACAAGTTGTCCAATTCAATATAAAAGCCTCCGGCATACAATTGGTGAACCCCAAACAGGAGGTAAAAGTAGCTATCCTACAAAACAATTATTGGCCGACGGCGCTTTACAACATTCGCCCTCAGTTCACCATCGGCAATGAACTGGTCTACAAGTACGATACCGAAACCAGTTTTTACGGAAGCAATGAATATCTAAATTTTGATACCAAAGACCTAAGGGCACCAAGCGCAGTGATTTCCCATATTGAAATGGACGGACTCTACAACCACTACCTCTTCCCGGATATCTTTAGGGACGAGCGACCATATACCTATTATCCCGATATCAATGGGGATTTTGCCATCAGAACCCTTCAAGGTGACGATTCGTCCAGAGAAGCGGAATATACCATTATCCACTTCTTCTTGCCCTATACCCCTGAAATTGGTCTGGATGACGTTTATGTCTTCGGCAAATTCAACAATTACGAAATGTCTGAGGAGAACAAAATGATTTACAATGACGAAAGTGGGTACATGGAGGGTGTCATTAAAATGAAACAAGGCTTCCACAACTACAAATACGTTATCAAAAGAGCAGACGGCACGGTTGACCTCAATACCGTTTCCGGAAATTTTCATTTTACCGAAAACAATTATTTGATATTGGTATACTACAGAAATTTTGGAGATCTATATGATAGCATTATTGGCATCGGCTCAACCAATTCGCGAAATATCAGTAACTAAAATTTGATTGTAATCAACCAAAAGCCAAAAGGGAACAGTTACCAACCTAATCCCCCAAAGGCAGGTATTCTCCTATTTTGATCGTTTCTACAGCAAGACCGATTTCTTTATGACCCTTATAAGGAACCAGCGCATAAAAAGATTAACTACCGCTAAAGAAGAATTCAACATCCCAAAATGGTACCAGAACAGAAAATCATTTGATCTGGCAAGGAATCTTCTTAAGGCCATTGAAAGGCCAGGGACATTTATAAATTTCCTCATTTCGAAAATTCCTGTTCTCATATTTTTCTTTTTACCTGTATTCGCCTTGTTCATTTGGCTGATGTATGTCAGAAAAAAGCATAATTACATCGAACATCTCATCTTTAGCTTTCACATTCAGTCATTGTTGTTTATCTTGCTCCTCCTTAGTTTCACTATAGACGCTATATTCAAGACAGATACTGTTTGGATTTTCCTCCTTATCTTTTCTGTCTACTTATATAAGGCCATGCGAAACTTTTACGGGCAGGGAAGATTTAAAACTTTTGTTAAATATCTGATACTTAACACAGTTTTCTTTATTTTAGCTGCGTTTTCGGTATTAATCCTGTTTACGGGAATTATTTATACATATTAAAAGATCATGATCACCCAGGTAACAAAAGGCATTAAGATTTCAGTATCCACTAGTTTTGAGGGCACCTTCTTCAAAAACTATAAGATGCATTTTGCCTTTGGCTATACCATTACCATCGAAAACCAAAGTAAGGATTCAGTTCAGTTGACTTCTCGCCATTGGAGAATTTACGACGCTCTTAACGAGTTGGAAATTCTTGACGGGGAAGGGGTTATTGGCAAAAAGCCGGTCATTAAGCCCGGAGAGTCCCACACCTACAGTTCTGGATGTCTTTTGGCCTCCCCAATCGGAGCCATGAAAGGACACTACAATATGGTAAATTTCACTTCTACAGAAAAATTCAGGGTATATGTACCCACTTTTAAATTCAGCGCCCCTTTTGCCTTGAATTAAATTCCTGATTTACTCCATTTTAGTTTTTAGTAGATTTTTCATTTAGTATCTTTGATGCGATTTTTAACTTAAAATAAAAGCACCATGGGTAAAGGATTTTTTCAAGTCCCCACAGCAATTAACGAGCCGATAAAAAGCTATGCTCCAGGAACCCCAGAGAGGGAAGCCGTTTTAAAACAATACAAGACCTATTTCGACGGAAATGTGGACGTACCACTATATATTGGTAGTGAGGAAATAAAAACTGGCAACACCAGACCGATGTCCCCACCACACGACCACAAGCATGTTGTTGGCCAATACCATTTGGCAGAAAAAAAGCATGTTTCCAAAGCTATTGAAAATGCGTTGGAATCTAGAGAGGCTTGGGCCAATCTTACTTGGGAACAACGTTCGGCCATCTTTTTAAAGGCCGCTGAACTTATTGCTGGACCTTACCGTGCAAAAATAAACGCCGCTACCATGATAGCGCAATCCAAGAATATCTTTCAAGCTGAAATTGACGCTGCCTGTGAACTTATAGATTTCCTTCGTTTTAACGTGGAATACATGACGCAGATATACGAAGAGCAGCCAGATTCTGCCGAAGGCATCTGGAACAGGGTGGAATACAGACCCTTGGAAGGGTTTATATACGCCATCACCCCTTTCAACTTTACTGCAATTGCCGGGAACCTACCTGCAAGTGCTGCCATGATGGGGAATGTGGTTTTATGGAAACCTAGTGACAGTCAAATTTTTTCTGCTAAGGTAATCGTAGATATTTTCAAAGAAGCAGGTCTTCCTGACGGGGTGATCAATGTTGTTTACGGAGATCCGGTGATGATTACCGAAACGGCCTTGGCCAGTCCAGATTTTGCAGGGTTGCACTTTACAGGTTCTACACATGTATTTAAAGAAATTTGGAAACAAATAGGAAACAATATCCACACCTATAAGACCTACCCGAGAATTGTAGGTGAAACTGGAGGTAAGGATTTTATCCTTGCACATCCTACTGCCAAACCAAAACAAGTGGCCACAGCTATCGTGAGAGGTGCCTTTGAATTCCAGGGACAGAAATGTAGCGCCGCATCCAGGGTGTATTTGCCTAAATCCACGTCCAAAGAAATTTTGGACTTTGTGAAAGCAGATTTGGCATCTATGAAAAAGCCGGGAACTCCAGAGGATATGAGTAATTTTATTACCGCTGTAATCCACGAAGGATCTTTTGACAAATTGGCCAAATACATAGACCAGGCAAAGGCAGATAAAAATGCCGAAATAATAGCTGGTGGAGGTTATGACAAATCCAAAGGATATTTTATAGAGCCAACGGTTATCTTAACTACTGATCCCAAATACACGACCATGGAAACGGAATTGTTCGGCCCTGTGGTTACTATTTATGTTTATGAGGACAAAGATTGGTCCGAAACGCTAAAATTAGTGGATTCTACCTCTGAATATGCCCTTACAGGTGCCGTATTGTCCAGGGATCGTTACGCCATTGACGAGGCTACCAAAGCATTACAAAATTGTGCAGGGAACTTCTATATCAATGACAAACCAACAGGTGCAGTTGTAGGACAGCAGCCTTTTGGTGGAGCAAGAGCATCGGGAACCAATGACAAAGCAGGTTCGCCACAGAACCTTCTAAGATGGGTTTCCCCAAGATTGATCAAAGAGACTTTTGTAACTCCAGAAGATTATAGATACCCTTTCTTGGGCGAATAAATAATCTGATATTTTAATCTATAGATCCGCTAGGTGTTTTCTCCTAGCGGATTTTTTTATATCCGGTCTTCACTGCACAAAAACATCAACAGAAGTTTGCGAAAAAACGCTCCAATACGGACAATTTTTTGAAGTATTTTACGTTACTTAAGTAACCTAAGACCACCAAAACCCTGAAATCATGGAAGAAATGCACAGCGTAAGTATCGTAACCAAGATCATCAATTTCTTTAGTCAAATTGGTGACTCTATTAGAACATATGCCAAAAATTGTAGGGAATCCTATTACAATTTACTAAGCCTGTAAGTCTTAGCCCTTAAATTTCATAGGTAGATATACCACTTTCTTTGTATCAAAAAAATCCTCTTCATAGAAGTCGGGCAGATCTATTATTTCTACCGTTTTATAGTCCATTAATTCCTCAGTTAAATCCCCGCCTTTTAGATAAAGAATACCGTTTCTGCGTTCGTGGACAGAGTTCTTTTTGACCTTACCTTTTACCCAATGCACAAAAGTGGGCATGGCAGCAACAGCTCTACTTACAATAAAATCGAACTGTTCCTTTAATTCCTCCACCCTCATATTTTTAGCGGTGACATTGGTGATCCCCAAGCCTTGTACCACTTCCTCTACCACCTTAATTTTTTTTCCAATGGCATCCACCAAGGTAAAATGTGTTTCTGGAAAAAGAATGGCCAGCGGAATTCCAGGGAAACCACCTCCTGTTCCCACATCCAATACGGTAGTCCCCGGATTAAATTGCTGCACCTTGGCAATGGCCAATGAATGAAGCACGTGGCGTAGGTACAACTCATCTATATCCTTTCTGGACACCACATTTATCTTTTGGTTCCAATCCTGATATAACTCCTGTAGTTTGGCAAACTGTTCTTTCTGTTCGTCGGTAAGGGAGGGGAAATATTTAAATATGAGATCAACGGCCATAATATTGGGTTAAATTTTTGGCAAAAATAGCATAATACATGGGTTGTAAAATACCATTTTGTCAATTTTAGTTCGTATTTATGTTATCTTTACAAAAATTTATACTTCATGGATAAAGAAACCATTCGCTTTTCAAGGAAGGATTCTACCCAATTTTTCAGAACCTTGAATAAGCGTGTAAACGACTATTTTAAAGAGAACAACATAAAAAAAACCGGAAATTGGCGGTTACATCTTAAGACAGCGGTAATGTTTACCCTGTTTCTTGCACCTTACTTTCTAATCTTAACCTTGGGCTTGCCGAATTGGGCAAATCTATTGCTGACCATCATCATGGGTGTTGGAATGGCAGGGGTTGGAATGAATGTAATGCACGATGGAAACCACGGATCGTATTCCACCAAAAAGTGGGTAAACAAGATCATGGGGAGCAGCATCTATATCTTGGCAGGAAACGTTTACAACTGGCAGGTACAGCACAATGTTTTGCACCATACCTACACCAATATCCATGAACACGATGAGGATTTGGAAGCAGGACGTATCCTTAGATTTTCCAAACACGCCGAATGGCGCAAATACCATAGGTTCCAACATTTCTATTCTGTCCTGCTTTATGGGCTTCTTACTTTCAATTGGGCCATCACTACGGATTTCCAACAAATGTACCGCTACATGAAGCGCAAATTATCCTATGGTAAATTACCAAGTCCGGCAACGAATTGGAGCACCTTGGTGATCACAAAGATTATTTATGCAACCATCTGGATCGTATTACCGATGTTGGTTCTGGATATTGCGTGGTGGAAAATTTTATTGGGCTTCTTTGTTATGCATTATGTGGCAGGGGTTGTTTTGAGCGTAGTATTCCAATTGGCACATATTGTCAATGATGCACAGACGCCATTACCGGACAAGAGTGGTAACATGAAAAACACATGGGCCATCCATCAATTGTTCACTACCGTGAATTTTGGAACCAAAAACCGACTTGTAAACTGGTTTACAGGGGGCTTGAACCATCAGGTTGAGCACCATATTTTTCCAAACATCAGCCACGTACATTACACAAAAATCTCCAAAATTGTTAAACAGACAGCAAAAGAGTTTAATTTACCGTACAACGAATATAAAACTACAAGAAAAGCTATAATTTCGCACTTCAAACATTTAAAAGAATTGGGTAAAAAACCTAATCTACAGTACCAGTAAATTTAATCTACGAATGACGAATCATTTATCCGAAAGGATTACAAACATGGCTACATCGGCCACCTTGGCGATGGCTGCCAAAACAAGGGAACTTAGAAATGAAGGCAAGGACATCATTGGACTAAGTTTAGGAGAACCAGATTTTAATATTCCCGATTTTATTAAGGAAGCTGCCAAACAGGCGATAGATGACAATTACAGCAGCTATTCTCCTGTAGATGGATACGCAGATCTTAAACAGGCAATTGCCAATAAGTTCAAAAGGGACAATGGCCTGGAATACAACCTCAACCAGATTGTGGTTTCCACGGGAGCCAAGCAGTCCCTGGCCAATGTTGCCATGGTGATGTTGAACCAAGGAGACGAGGTGCTTTTACCTGCTCCGTATTGGGTAAGCTATAGTGATATTGTAAAGATTGCTGAAGGTGTGCCCGTAGAAGTTCCCACGACCATTGAAAGTGATTTTAAAATGACTCCGGCGCAGCTGGAAGCAGCTATTACCCCAAAGACCAAAATGATTTGGTTCAGCTCCCCTTGTAACCCAAGTGGATCTGTATATAGCAAGGAAGAATTGGAGGGACTTGCGGTAGTTTTGAGAAAACACCCGAACATTTTTATCGTTTCCGATGAAATTTACGAACATATCAACTTTATAGGTGGTCACGCCAGTATTGCCTCAATTGACGGTATGTACGAAAGAACCATAACCGTTAACGGTGTATCCAAAGCTTTTGCGATGACCGGATGGCGTATTGGTTATATTGGTGCAGCAGATTGGATTGCCAAGGCATGTACCAAATTCCAAGGACAGATTACCAGTGGTGCCAATGCTATTGCACAACGCGCAACCATTGCTGCCCTGGAAGCCCCAGTAAGCAAAATACAATACATGATCGATGAGTTCCATAAAAGGCGCGATTTGGTTTTGGGACTTTTAGGTGAAATTGAAGGGTTTAAATTAAATGTCCCTGAAGGTGCATTTTATGTGTTCCCAAATATTTCCAGCTTCTTTGGAAAGACCTTAAATGGCACTACCATCAACAATGCTTCGGATTTTGCACTATACCTGTTGGAACATGCCAACGTGGCTACAGTGACAGGAGAGGCTTTTGGTAACCCAGACTGTATCCGTATTTCTTATGCGGCTTCAGAAAAGGAACTTAAAGACGCTATGGCCAGAATAAAAGCTGTGGTTTAAAAAGATAAAATACATTGAATACTAAAAAAGCCTGCTGTTGCAGGCTTTTTTTATGTTATATCTTCTTCCAAAAATAGGGGGTAAACAGAATGAGAACCGTAAATAGTTCCAACCTCCCCAACAACATTAAAAATGAGCACCACCATTTACCAATGGCTGGCAGGGAATTAAAGTTGCTCAATGGATTTAGGCTCCCCAATGCAGGTCCTACATTCCCCAAGGAAGAGGCTGCACCCCCAATGGCCGAATCAAAATCGAGTCCCATGAACCCCAAGCCCAAAGCCCCAATAATAAAGGAGAGCATGTACAGTACAAAGAAGGCGATAATGTTGTAAACAATATGTTCCTTTACGGTCTTGTTATTGTATCGCACCGGGATAATGGCATTGACATGTAGGGTCCTTTTAAATTCGAGGAGGCCATTCTTGATGATCAATAAATGTCGCATCACTTTAATCCCACCGGCTGTTGAACCTGCCGATCCTCCCAAGAAAAATAAGCCGAAAAAGAAGATGGTCAAAAAGGGTGTCCAACTTGTAAAATCAGCTGAAACAAATCCTGTGGTCGTGATAACGGTGACCACAGCAAAAAGGGCATGCCTAAAAGCTGCCTCCGCATGACCGAAGACCATTGGTTGGTAATCCGACATGGGCACATTTGCCTTATAATAAATGACCAAGGCAGATACGATGGTAAAACTTATAATAAAGATGGTGTAGTACTTAAACTCTTCATCCTTTAATACCTTCTGCACCTTTCCTTTAAAGGCGTAATAACTTAGTACGAAATTGCTTCCCGCCAAAAACATGAACAGGATTACAATATATTGTATAAGAGGTTGATCGTTCCAATACGCCAAACTGGCATTTTTTGTGGAGAAACCTCCAGTGGACAAGGTGGCCAAAGAATGGTTGATGGCCTCAAAAAAAGACATCCCTGCCAGCTTCAATAAAATAGTTTCAGCAACGGTGTAGCCAAAATAGATGAGCCACAATCTTTTGGCCGTATCGGTAATCCGCGGATGGAGCTTATCTGCACTTGGCCCTGGCGCTTCAGCAGCAAATAGCTGCATTCCCCCAATCCCCAACAAAGGTAAGATAGCTATGGCAAGGACAATGATCCCCATCCCCCCTATCCAATGGGTAAGACTACGCCAGAACAAGATCCCCTCGGGCATAATCTCTATATCGTCAATAATGGATGCTCCCGTAGTGGTGTAGCCGGACATGGTTTCAAAGAAGGCATTGGTAACATCAGGTATTGCACCGGAGAACATATAAGGCAACATCCCGGAGACGGACATCACCAACCAGCCAAAGGTTACAATGATATACCCCTCCTTGCGCTTTACTTCCTTTTTATGGGTTCTGGTAAAAAACATGGACAGGACCCCTACCAACATGGTCACTATGGCCGCCAAGGTAATATCCAAGGTCACCCCATCCTCATAAATACCACTTACCAAGGCGGCCATGAGCATAAAGAAGCCATTGCAGAGCAACAGCAGTCCCATGAGGTGAATGATTATTTTGGAATTTAAGGCCATCCTATAAAAATAGCTTTTCTATTTTGGGAATAGCACTTGGCAAACAACATACCACTACCCTGTCCCCATGCACTATTTTGAAATCACCCAAAGCGATGACCCCCTTGCCTTCCCTGATAACACCACCAATGGTGGCTTCCCTAGGAAAATCGAGATCTTTAATATTCTTACCATTGACCTGGGATGTGGGTTTCACTATAAATTCCAGAATTTCCGCATTGAGGTTATTGAGTCTGGTAAGCGCCACAACCTCACCTTTTCGTATGTGTCTGAATATATTGTTTGCCGCAAGCAGCTTTTTATTTAAAAGGGTGTCTATACCAATGGAATGTGACAACTGGAAGTAATCCATATTTTCCACCAAGGCAATGGTTTTTTTGACATTCTTGGATTTAGCCACCAAACAGGACATGATATTGGTTTCCGAATTCCCCGTTACCGCTACAAAGGCATCCATAGCTTCCAGATTCTCCTCTTCCAACAATTCCACATTCCTACCATCCCCATTTATAATTAGGGCATTGGGCAGGTCATCGGCAAGATCAAAAGCTTTTTCCTTATCCTTTTCTATCAATTTTACGTTGAACTTATTAATACATAGGTCCCTAGCAGTTTTATAACCTACCTTACTCCCACCAAGAATCATCACATTCTTAATTTCGGTCTTAGTCTTTCCAGTCAACTTGTACAGTTCATCGACCCCTTCCCTAGAAGTAATAAAATACACCTGATCTTCCGATTTAAATTCGGTATCCCCTCTGGGAATCAGTGTATATTGGGTTCCCGTACGCTGAATGGCAATGGGCATAAAATGTAGTTCTGGGAATATATTTGCTGCATCCTTCACCATTTTACCAATAAAAGGAGCCTGTTTGGGCAAGGAGACCCCCACCATTATTAAAGCACCATTCTCAAATTCATAGGTGTTGTTAAAAGCGGACTGGTTCAATAACAATTGAATTTCCGTTGCCGCAAGGGCTTCAGGGGAAATAAGTTCATCAATTCCCAATTCGGAAAATTTTATTTCATCCTTATTGTGAATAAACTCCGCATTGGAAATTCTAGCGATGGTCCTTTTGCAGCCCAGTTGCTTTGCCAACAGGCACAACGTAAGGTTTGTGGTTTCAGATGCCGTTACCCCAATGACCAGGTCAGATCGATCTACCTGTGCATCCTTTAAAACCGAAATGGAAGTAGCATCGCCTTTAAGGACACGAATATCCAAATGGCTATCCGCATAGGCCAAGCTTTCCTTGTTGGTGTCTATCAGGGTGATATCTTGAGATTCGTATGAGAGTAACTTTGCCAAATGAAAACCTACTTCACCTGCTCCCGCAATTATAATTTTCATTCGTTAAAAAACTTGTTTTTTCATAAATCTGGGTAATCGCCGACGATACATCCCAACTAAAGATAATTTTCCAAGAGCGACACATTCGCTATCAACCGGCTTTTTTAATGAAAACTTTTTACATATTCTGCACTGCAAAATTACATAAATTTATACTCATCCTATTTATTTAACAAAGTAAATACCAACAGGATATCGGTTTAGTGGATAAACTAAACGATCTACCCCCTAGATTGCGTCTTTATAGTATCTTTGCCAAAAATTGTTGTTATGAGTAAAAAGGTAACCCCATACAAGGATTCTTCCCTCGGAAAAAAAGAACAGGTTACAAAAATGTTTGATACGATTTCTACGAATTATGACGGCCTTAATAGGGTCATCTCCTTCGGGATCGACATAAAGTGGAGAAAACGCGTTGTTGCCATTTTAAAGAAAAAACAACCTCAGAGCATATTGGATATTGCCACGGGCACCGGAGATCTGGCCATCAACTTAGTGGAGACCGGCGCTAAAAAAATAGTTGGCCTGGACATTTCTGCGGGCATGCTGGAAGTAGGCAAAAAGAAGATCAATGAGAAGAAATTGGCAAACACCATAGAAATGGTAGTTGGCGACAGTGAAGATCTTCCTTTCAAGGAAAATTCCTTTGACGCCGTTACCGTAGCCTTTGGGGTACGAAATTTTGACAATCTTGAAAAGGGATTGGCAGAGATCTACCGCGTTTTAAAACCCGGAGGCACCTTTGTGGTCTTGGAGACATCCGTACCCACAAAAACCCCTTTTAAACAAGGGTATCACTTTTACACAAAAAACATCCTTCCCAAAATAGGACGATTTTTCTCCAAGGACGACTCTGCCTATGCTTATTTATCCGAATCGGCTGCCGTTTTTCCACATGGTCAGGAATTCAACAATATTTTACAAAAAATTGGGTTTATAGGAGTAGCGAACAAACCCCAAACCTTTGGGGTCGCATCCATATATGTTGCTACAAAATAGGCGTATGAAGATTAAATTTTTTCTCTTGCTCGGAGTAATGCTATGCAGTTTTGCCTCTAGGGCACAGTTCAATGAGAAACCTGTAATGAACTTGGAAAATGAGGATAAACACCCGTTAAATTGGGGATACTATCTTGGTTTTAACCAATACGATTTTAAGTTTGACTATAAAAATGACCTTGGGGATGTCCTGACACAAAAATCTGTGGGCTTTAATGTTGGGCTTATCGGAGAGTTGCGCTTTAACGAGTTCTTAGACCTCAGATTTGAACCAGGGCTTACCTATACGTCGCGCACCCTTGGGTTTCCCGGATTCACCAGTGAAAATGAGGCTATCAGGGAAGTAAAATCTACCTACGTGAATTTTCCACTCTTATTAAAGGTCAGCACCCGAAGGTTGGGGAACTGGAAACCATTCTTAATTGGCGGTGTTTCTACCTCCTTGAATTTAGGGAGCAATGAAGAAAGTTTGGATGACAACAGCAGCGGTACTTTCAGAATGAAAAAGAATACCTATGCCTATGAAATGGGTTTTGGAATCGATTTTTATACGGAGTACTTTAAATTTACACCTTCCATTAGAGGTGTATTTGGCCTTACAGATGAACTTATTAGGGACAATGACCCCAATAGCGCATGGACGGGCAACATAGAATCTATGAAAACAAGAGGGCTTTTTGTGAATTTCACCTTTGAATAAGCTTTAGTCTACCCCCTTCTTATTTCATTTAAAAGTATTGCCGTGGCCGTGGCGACATTTAAACTTTCCGTAGAGCTTTTCCCGAATTGCGGAATGGCAATTTTTTTAGCGATCAAGGCTTCCACCTCAGCACTTACGCCATTGGCTTCATTCCCCATGACCAGTATCCCTTTTTTCGGAAACGCTTCCTTATAAACGGTAGTACCGTCCATAAAAGCCCCATACACTGGCATTTCCGTTTTTTTAAGAAATTGGATCACATCGGCATATATGATGTTCACCCTACTAACAGATCCCATGGTGGCCTGTAGCGTTTTTGGATTAAAACAATCTACCGTATTCGGGGAGCAGACCAACTGATCAATTCCAAACCAATCGCACAAACGTATGATGGTCCCCAGATTGCCGGGATCCCTAACATCATCGAGCACCACGGTCCAATCCGTAGCCTTATGCTCCCTTTCGGATGGAAAATGGAAAACCGCTAAAATCTTATTGGGCGACTTAAGGCCGCTCATTTTCTGAAGTTCGGATTCCGAAATGTGCTCCACACCCTCCGCATCCTGCAACAAACCGAGATCTGTCGTATAAATTCCGTAGACCTCAAACTCTGAAGCCAACAGTTCCCGGACCAACTTTATACCCTCTGCAACAAACAACTTATGTTCATTTCGGTACTTTTTTTGCTGTAGGTTTTTTATAAATTTTATTTGGCTTTTAACAACCATACAAATAATGTATTTTTGATCCCTATGAGGACCCCTTTTAGTTTAAAAAATCACACTGCAAAAATAGGTTTATTATTGCTAGGTATCGCAATCACCTCTTGCAATGCGCTTAAAAGGGTGGAAGATGATGAGCTTTTACTTACCAAAAACACCATTTATGCCGATGGGGAAAAAGTTACCAGTGAGGATGCCCAGAGTCTTATCTTTCAAAAACCGAACAGCGCACTCTTGGGATATCCCTTGCGATTGCACCTTTACAATCTAGCAAAAAAGAATCCAGATTCCTCCTATCAGGCTTGGCTCCAGAAAAATGACAAAAGAGAAGAGCGCCTCAACAACCTTTTGTCCAAAAAACAAGTGGCCAGACTGGGCGAATCCTTTATGGTGAAAGGGTATAGCGAGTGGTTAAAACAAATTGGGGAGGCCCCGGTGATCATTGACACCTCCAGAACAAGAAAATCCCTGGAGCGCCTTAAGGCCTATTATGGGGGCAAAGGATATTTTAACGCCAATGCAACCTATGAATTGGACAGCAGCAAAAGAAAGCAGCGCGCGGCCATTGACTACCAGTTAACGTTGGGGGAGCCCTTTATTATTGATACCTTTTCAAAAAAAATATCATCTCCCGCCGTTGATTCCATCTACCAATTAAATACCAAGAACTCTTTGGTAAAAAAGGGAAGACAGTTCAATATTGCAGATTTCAACAATGAGCGGGAGCGTCTCACCAATATTTTCAGAAATACCGGGATCTATGGTTTTCAGGAAAGCTCCATTTCCTATGAAATACTCAGGGACACCACAAAGACCAGCGATGACCAGAAATTGGATGTGGAAATGAGCATTCAAGATCTAAGAAAACGTGATGAGAATACGGTGACCACTTCCAAATATTACGTGCACCGTTTCAAGAAGGTAAATATATATGCGGATTACCTTTTTGATACGAATGAGGACTCCCTGCAATCTATTGATTACAACAATTACACCATCTACTACCAAGGTAAGTTGCGCTACAAACCAAAAGCGCTTACGGACGCCATATTCATCAAAAAAGACAGTATTTACAGGGAGCTGGACAGAATACGCACCTACAGGCAAATTGCCAACCTAAATACGTTTAAATACCCGAATATTGATTTTATTGTGGACAGCACCCAGAGTAAGATAGATGCCAATATCTATCTCTCTGCAAGGCCCAAATACTCCCTGCAACTGGATACGGATGTCACCCACTCCAACATACAATATGCCGGCCTGGCATTCAGTTCTTCTTTGGTGACCAGAAACGTATTTGGAGGCGCAGAAACCCTGAGTTTTTCAGCGAGGGGATCAGTGGGACTTTTAAGTGACGCTTCCCTCTCCGATGAAAAGTACGTTACTGAAATAGGTGGGGACATCAATCTAAATTTCCCTAGGCTGTGGCTTCCCTTTATCAGCACCAATAAGATCATTCCTTATTATATGTTGCCCCAGACCAAAATTTCTATCGGGACCAGCTTTCAAAAAAATATAGGTTTGGACAAAAACACCCTGAACACTATTTATGGGTACAACTGGTCCCCTACAGAAACCAAAAGGCACAACATTGAACTGATCAATATACAGTATGTTAGAAATTTAAACCAGGACCGGTTTTACAATGTTTACAACAATAGTTTTGACCGGCTCAACAATATTGCCCTTGGTGCTTTTGAATCGGACCCTACGGTCTCCGAATTTTTTGAAGAAGACAATCTTCAATTGAGCATCCCAGATGGGACCAGAGGTTTCACCGAAGCGGTTCTGGACCAGGGACGTTTTAACCTTTCCTCAAGCAATTTCAGTGACGTTCGCAGCCTGGAAGAGCGCAGGGTGAGGCTAACAGAAAACAACCTGATCTTTGCCGGCAACTACACGTTCACCAAAAACAACAAACAGGGCATCACCGATAACGAATTTTATCAATTTAGAATGAAATTTGAGAGTGCCGGCGCGCTATTGTCTGCCCTAAAAAATGTCATTCCATTCAGTAAAAATGACAATGGCAAAAATTTGGTGTTTGGGGTACCCTACTCCGAATACTTTAAAACAGAATTCGATTACATTAAACATTGGGATCTTTCCCGAACCAATGTCATTGCCTTTAGAAGCTTTTTTGGATTGGCCATCCCTTATGGCAATTCTGACAACGTACCCTTTGTACGCAGTTATTTTGCCGGCGGATCCAATGATAACCGGGCTTGGAACGCATATTCCCTAGGCCCTGGTACAACGGAAAATTTAAATGATTTTAACGAGGCCAACCTTAAACTGGCCTTTAACTTGGAATACAGATTCCCTATCGCAGGGGATATTAAGGGAGCCCTTTTCGCCGATGCCGGCAACATTTGGAACGTTTTTGATGATGTGGAGAACACCGAGGCCACATTTAACAATTTAAGTTCTTTTGGTGATATTGCCCTTGGTACCGGTTTTGGCCTGCGTTACGACTTCACTTACTTCGTTTTTCGCTTAGACACTGGTTTTAAAACGTATAATCCAGCAGAAGAACCCGCCAAAAGATGGTTCAGGGACTACAATTTTGGCAACGCCGTGTTCAACATAGGTATAAATTATCCTTTTTAGACCTAATAATTTTATTACTTTTGTGCATTCCAATCATAGAAACAAATACATAAAAAATTATGGCGCATAATATTAAACCAGGAGTTGCTACAGGTGATGAAGTACAAGCAATCTTTAACTACGCAAAAGAAAAAGGGTTTGCATTACCCGCAGTTAACGTAATTGGCTCTGACACTATCAACGGTGTTCTAGAAACCGCTGCCAGTTTAAATGCCCCAGTTATCATACAATTCTCTAACGGAGGAGCCCAGTTCAACGCTGGTAAAGGTTTGTCCAATGACGGACAAAAAGCAGCCATATTAGGTGCTGTGGCCGGAGCCAAGCACGTTCATGAATTGGCCGAAGCCTATGGCGCTACCGTAATATTGCACACAGACCACTGTGCCAAGAAACTATTGCCTTGGATAGATGGTCTTTTGGATGCCAGTGAAAAACATTTCGCTGAAACAGGCAAGCCATTGTACAGCTCTCATATGATAGATCTTTCTGAAGAGCCTCTTGAAGAGAATATCGAAATCTGCAAAAAATATCTTGCAAGAATGAGCAAGATGGGAATGACCTTGGAAATAGAATTGGGAATCACCGGTGGTGAGGAAGATGGTGTTGACAACACGGATGTGGATGATTCTAAATTGTACACCCAACCAGAAGAGGTGGCCTACGCTTATGAGGAGCTTTCCAAAATTAGCCCAAGATTTACCATTGCAGCTGCTTTTGGAAACGTGCATGGGGTTTACAAGCCAGGAAACGTAAAACTGACCCCAAAAATATTGAAGAACTCACAGGAGTATATCTCTAAAAAATACAACGTGGAGCACAATCATATCGATTTTGTATTCCATGGTGGTTCCGGATCTACTGTTGAAGAAATCCGTGAAGGTATCAGCTACGGTGTTATCAAAATGAACATTGACACAGATCTACAGTACGCTTTCCTAACAGGGATCAGAGATTACATCCAAGATAAAAAAGACTATTTACAATCACAGATCGGAAATCCAAACGGAGCGGACGAGCCCAACAAAAAGTATTACGACCCAAGAGTATGGTTACGCGAGGGTGAAAAAACATTTGTTGAAAGATTGAAAAAAGCTTTTGAAGATTTAAATAACGTTAATACATTATAAGATCCGGTAACGGTCTAAATTAAATATTCAGCCTATGTCGTCTTGGTTTAAAAGAAAGGAAAAAGGAATACAGACTGCCACAGATCAGAAAAAGGACACCCCAAAAGGATTATGGTACAAATCTCCTACAGGTAAAATTGTAGAGGCAGATGAACTGGCCAAAAACTTTTATGTAAGTCCAGAAGATGATTATCACGTAAGGATCGGTAGCAAGGAATATTTTCAAATCTTATTTGATGACAACACCTTCAAGGAATTGGACGCAAAATTGACGTCCAAGGATCCTTTGAAGTTTGAGGATACCAAAAAGTATGTTGAAAGATTGAAAGCTGCACAGGCCAAAACAGGTCTACAGGATGCCGTGAGAACGGCGGTAGGTAAGTCTATGGGCAAGGATGTTGTGATCTGCTGTATGGATTTTGCCTTTATCGGTGGATCCATGGGTAGTGTTGTGGGGGAAAAAATAGCAAGGGGAATTGATTATTCCATCAAAAATAAATTACCCTTTGTCATGATCTCCAAGTCTGGTGGTGCCCGTATGATGGAAGCCGCCCTGTCTTTGATGCAATTGGCCAAAACATCGGCTAAACTGGCTCAATTGGCAGAAGCCGGACTACCTTATATTTCCTTATGTACAGATCCTACAACAGGAGGTACTACTGCGTCTTATGCGATGTTGGGAGATATCAATATTTCAGAACCAGGTGCCTTAATTGGTTTTGCTGGCCCTAGAGTAGTAAAAGAAGCCACCGGAAAAGAATTGCCGGAAGATTTCCAAACTGCAGAATTTTTGAAGGAACACGGATTTTTAGATTTCATTGTACATAGAAGGGATCTCAAAAGAAAGATCAATCAATATATAGATTTGATACAAAACAATCCCATTAGAAAACAAGCATAATAGAAAAGCCCTGATGAAACCATCAGGGCTTTTTTTATACAATTTACCTATTGAACCTTCTTAGGAAGATTTCCTCTTCATCCCCATTGGGATAGGTAAGCAGGCCTTTGGCATCACAACTACCATCACCAAAATCCAGACTGGCGGTAGCATCATTCTTAGAAAACTGCAATACACCACTTACAATAAATCTACAGGACAGTTCCCGTCTTAACGGGGTTACAGTTTCCTTGGAGAATACGTTCCCCATTTTACCGGTAAATGTACCCTGGCCAGAAATAAGGAACACATTATCTCCCCAAAAACCAGAACCATAGCCTTCTATCCATTCCCTGGTCCTATTTCCCGTAAAGCTGGCGGTACTGCCATCGGGCCATTCCCCGCTGTAATTTGCAACGGCATCGGACTGTGGATTTCCGTTGCTATTGGAACGCATTCTTACCAAACTGGAGCTTCCTTCCACCGCAACCCCGTTAAAGGTGAAGTTTTCAAGGGAGAGGGCAATGGTCTTGGTGGCCATCTCCATATCCTTGGCATAGCTCATAAAAATAATGCCACTTAGCAGATTTCCATTGGGCAGTTCACAGCCCTCCCCAAAATCGATAGTGGTTTCCTTGGAGGTACTGGTCACCACAGTGGTAATGGTCACACAATCTGGCAGATAATTGGAGGCATAATCAGCTTTGGAGGTTGCCTTAATTTCCTCAGTGGCATAAACATCTTCCCCGATATTGGATATTTCTTCCGAAATCAATTCCGCTTCATCGCTGGTCGTAAGTTCGGCCACATCAAAAGTTGCTTCTTCTGAAAAGACCGGGGATTCATCTTTGGCACAGGAGGCCAATACCAATAATGCCATAAGCACTACGCCTGTTAAATTCGAGATTTTGAGACTATTTTTCATTTTATTATATTTAATTGATTTACGTATGTCATGTGCAATTCGCGATTCCTTTGCTAGCTAAATGGTACGATCGTTTATCGCTCCTTCCACTATAACATTTTCTTAACGTTTGGTATTAGGACGCCAGTTTTTTGAAAAAGTTTAATCTGTGCCCTAAAAAATATATTGGATGCGGACAGATTCTAAAAAAAAGTCTATCTTTGCGCCCTGGTTGAAAATCAATCACATACATAAAAATCATTAAATAATATTGGAATGTATTTAACTAAGGAAGTAAAGGCAGAGATCTTTAAAAAACACGGCGAATCTGAGAAGAACACAGGTTCAGCAGAAGGACAAATCGCTTTGTTCACACACAGAATCAACCATTTAACTGAGCACTTAAAAAGAAACCGTAAGGATTTCAACACTGAGCGTTCCCTAGTTATGTTGGTAGGTAAAAGAAGAAGCCTATTAGATTATTTGATCAAAAAGGATATCAACAGATATCGTGCTATTATCAAAGAATTGAACATCAGAAAATAATTTTAAAAGGGGAAGCTAAGCTTCCCTTTTTTTATAGGTTGACTTCAACACCGAAGAAAACCCAATACAACATCCTCAAAATCAATTATTTGAGGCGAAACAAAAAGCTTGCAAATAGTTTTTCATTGGTCCAACACACAACAACAACACAACAACACAGTCCGTCTAGGTAAGACGAAAAGACCATTGTTTAACTAATCTGTAATTCGCAGGTTCTAATTAAAATTTATGATTCCAAAAGTTTTTAAAGAGGTCATTGACCTTGGGGACGGTAGGGAAATTTCTATCGAAACCGGAAAATTGGCAAAACAGGCCCATGGTTCTGTTGTTGTCCAGTCAGGAAAATGTATGTTATTATGTACAGTTGTTTCCAACTACAAACAAAGCGATGTTGATTTTCTACCTTTAACCGTAGATTATCGTGAAAAATTCGCTGCTTCTGGTCGTTATCCAGGAGGTTTCTTCAAAAGAGAAGCAAGACCAAGTGATGGAGAGGTATTGACCATGAGATTGGTTGACCGTGTTCTTCGTCCTTTGTTCCCAAAAGATTACCACGCTGAAACCCAGGTGATGATCCAATTAATGTCTCATGATGATGACGTTATGCCAGAAGCAATGGCCGGTTTGGCAGCTTCAGCGGCAATACAACTTTCAGATTTTCCTTTTGAATGTGCCATCTCTGAAGCAAGAGTAGGTCGTGTAAACGGAGAATTCGTCATCAACCCTACAAGAGCACAGTTAAAAGAATCTGATATCGATATGATGATCGGAGCTTCTGCCGACTCTGTAATGATGGTAGAAGGTGAGATGAAAGAAATTAGTGAAGAAGAAATGGTGGAAGCCATTAAATTCGCTCATGACCACATCAAAATACAATGTGCTGCCCAATTGAGACTTGCCGAAGCTTTTGGCAAGAAAGAGGTTCGTGAGTACGAAACTGAAAGGGAAGACGAAGAATTGGCTAAGAAAATTCATGATATGGCCTATGATAAGGTGTATGCAGTAGCAAAAGCCGGATCTGCCAAGCATGAACGTAGCGCTTCTTTTCAAGAGATCAAGGAAGAAATAAAAGCCACTTTTTCTGAAGAGGAAATGGCCGATTTTGGAGCTTTGGTTTCTAAATATTATTCAAAAGCAGAGAAAGCCGCCATCCGTGACCTTACCTTAAATGAAGGTCTTCGTTTGGACGGAAGAAAGACTGACGAGATCAGACCCATCTGGTGTGAGGTAGATTACCTACCTTCTACCCACGGTTCTGCCATCTTTACAAGAGGTGAGACCCAGGCTTTGGCCACGGTAACTCTAGGTACTTCCAGAGAAGCCAACAAAATAGATATGCCATCTTACGAAGGTGAGGAGACATTCTACCTACATTATAATTTCCCTCCTTTCTGTACCGGTGAGGCAAGACCTTTACGTGGTACGTCAAGAAGAGAAGTAGGACATGGTAACTTGGCCCAACGCGCTTTAAAAGGAATGATCCCTGCGGATTGTCCTTATACCGTACGTGTTGTTTCCGAGGTATTGGAATCTAACGGTTCTTCTTCCATGGCAACGGTTTGTGCCGGAACAATGGCTTTAATGGATGCTGGGGTACAATTAACAAAACCAGTATCTGGTATTGCTATGGGATTGATTTCTGGTGGTGACACAGGTAAATATGCTGTTCTATCCGATATCTTGGGTGATGAAGATCACTTGGGGGATATGGACTTTAAAGTAACCGGAACTGCAGACGGGATCACCGCTTGCCAGATGGATATTAAAGTAAAAGGATTGTCTTACGAAATTCTTGTAAATGCATTAAAGCAGGCACAAGCAGGTCGTATCCATATCCTTGGAAAGCTTACGGAAACTATTGCTGCACCAAACGAAGATGTGAAACCACATTCTCCAAAAATGGTTACGCGTACTATTCCTAATGAATTCATTGGTGCCTTGATCGGACCTGGTGGAAAAGTGATCCAAGAGCTTCAAAAAGAAACAGGTTGTACCATTGTTATCAATGAAGATCCTGTGACCGAAGAAGGTATTGTTGAAATTTTGGGAACTAATCAGGATGGTATTGATGCTGTATTGGCAAAAATAGATTCCTTGATGTTCAAACCAGCTGTAGGTAGCGTTTACGAAGTGAAGGTTATTAAGATGCTCGACTTTGGTGCTGTTGTAGAATATATGGATGCCCCAGGGAACGAAGTATTATTGCACGTATCAGAATTGGCATGGGAACGCACAGAAAATGTATCCGATGTGGTAAACATGGGTGACGTATTTGATGTGAAATATTTTGGAGTGGATCCTAGGACCAGAAAAGATAAGGTTTCCCGTAAGGCGTTATTGCCAAAACCAGAAGGTTTCAAAGAAAGACCACCACGTGAAGATCGTGGGAACGATAGAAGAGGAAGTGACCGACGTGGAAGCGATAGAGATCGCAAGCCAAGAAGGGACTAAGACTCCATCTATTTATATAAATGTAAAGCCCCAACGGATCCCGTTGGGGCTTTTACGGTTAAAAAAGGGCATTATGACCGACAAATGAAATTAATATCAAGTAATTGTAACATTTCTAGTTTTTCAACGTATAATCTTATGCAGTCTTTGTATTGCGCATCTAATTTTTAGAAAGGAAAAACCTAAATGAGACAGCTTAAGATTACAAAACAGGTTACCAACAGGGAAACCGCCTCCTTGGACAAATACTTGCAAGAAATTGGCAAAGTAGACCTTATTACAGCAGATGAAGAAGTAGAATTGGCACAACGTATCAAGGCCGGTGACCAAGCCGCACTTGAGAAATTGACCAAGGCAAACCTTCGTTTTGTCGTTTCTGTTGCCAAGCAATATCAAAACCAAGGACTTACCCTACCCGATTTGATCAATGAAGGTAATTTGGGATTGATCAAGGCTGCACAGCGTTTTGACGAAACAAGAGGTTTTAAATTTATCTCTTATGCCGTATGGTGGATTCGTCAGTCCATATTACAGGCATTGGCAGAACAGTCGCGTATAGTGCGTTTGCCATTGAACAAAATTGGTTCTATCAACAAGATCAACAAAACCTTTGCTTTCTTGGAGCAGGCTCACGAAAGACAGCCTTCTGCAGAAGAGATCGCAAAAGAATTGGATATGACCGTTGAGGACGTAAAACAATCTTTAAAGAATTCTGGCCGTCACGTATCCATGGATGCCCCTTTGATTGATGGGGAAGATTCTAACCTTTACGATGTATTGCGTAGTGGGGAGTCTCCAAATCCTGACAGGGAATTGTTGCATGAATCTTTGCGTACGGAAATAGAGCGTGCTTTGGAAACCTTAACACCAAGGGAAGCGGATGTGATCCGTTTGTACTTTGGTCTTGCAGGACAGCATTCTATGACCTTGGAAGAAATTGGAGAGACTTTTGACCTTACAAGGGAACGCGTTCGCCAAATCAAGGAAAAGGCGATCAGAAGGTTAAAACACACTTCTAGAAGCAAGATATTAAAAACATATTTGGGCTAGCCCAAGGCAACGTTACAATCTTACCACCGCCCTATTGGTGTCTTGGTAATTAAGTTGTAATTTGCATACCATAACAACAGTTATCATGACTGTTCGTTTTTTGATTGATGAATAAACTCCGGCTGATTACCGGAGTTTTTTTTGTTTTAGGATCTTTTTAGAAGTCCATGATTTATTTAGTTAATCTGCCTTTTTACAGATAATTTATCAACTGATACATACTCTCAATTTTTCAGGAAGTTGCTTTAGTTTTTGTGGGTTTCATATATTCCTGCCAAAGCACCAGCACATATTTATCACTTCCCCTCTCGTTTCTTTTTAGAAACCCGTATTCATACACAAATAAATACACATCCCCCTTTTGGTTTTTCCAGTAATGGGTAAAAAAATTGGGATCGAACCCCTCCTTCAACAACACTTCGGACCGTACTTTGGCCATCCCAGATTTGTTGTAGCCTTTTAGGATGGCCCTGTTCTTTTTCAATTGGCTATCGATTTGCCTGAACAAAGAACCCCCTGTAGTTTTGGTGACTTGGTATTGGTGGGCACTTTTGCAATAGACATCGCAATAGCGCTTATCCTTTCTTCCGGTCAATTCCTTTTGGCAACTTTTACACTTCCTTACATTTTCCATTACCAGTATATTATTCGAATAATATACGTATAATATACCGTAACTGACTCTTAATCAATTACTTTTTCAAAAAAGATCATTAATGGACCGATTAAAAAACATCACCTTAAAACATCTTGTCATTGCCGAACAGCGCCGGATTGGACTTCAGTTCTACTCGGACAAGGTATTGAATGCCATGGCCCAGAGCTTACCGGACATTTCTTTCAGCAATGAATATCAACTGTTCCATATCCCCCATACCAAGGACCACCTTGGTCAGATCTTTAAAACCTTTAGAGGGGTGGCCTGGTTGAATTGCGCCCATTTTTTCGAGAAACTACCTACGGGGAAACAGGAACAAAAAGCGACATCCCACCAAATAGACAGAATAAGGGTACAAACTATTTGTCCGCCAGAATATTTACAGAAACTGGAACTGAAAATGTACGCAGAAAACACCATTTGTACCTATATTTCCTGTTTTGAACAATTCCTCAAGGCCCATGCAGGAACGGATCCCCAACAATTGCACGAAGGGGACATACGCTCCTACCTTCACAGGCTGGTCAGGGATGGCAAATCCCATTCCTATGTCAACCAGGCCATCAACAGCATTAAATTCTACTACGAAATTGTCCTGGGGCTGCCCAATAGATTCTATAGTATAGAACGGCCACGCAAAAAAAGAAAACTGCCTTCGGTCCTATCAAAACAAGAAGTGGCGGACATGATAAAAGCTACCAAAAACATGAAACACAGGGCCATTTTAGGCCTTTTATACGCCTCTGGTCTGCGAAGGGGCGAGGTCGTGAACATTAAGATAAAGGATATAGACAGTGACCGCATGATGATAAAGGTGACCCAAGGCAAAGGGAACAAGGATAGATATACGGTATTGAGCAAAAGTGTGCTCGGGGACCTGAGATCCTATTATACCTATACCAAGCCACGGCATTATTTGTTTGAAGGTCCCAATGGCGGACCCTACAGCGGTTCCAGTATTTTACAAATAGTGTACCAGGCTGCGTCCAGAGCAGGGATCCAAAGAAAAGTGACCCCACATATGCTAAGGCATAGTTTTGCCACCCACCTCTTGGAAAATGGCACTGACCTGCGTTATATTCAGTTGTTATTGGGCCACGGCTCTACCAAGACAACAGAAATTTACACCTATGTAGCCACAAATTCTTTCAAAGATATCGAGGATTTACTACCTTAGGGCAAAATAGATGTAAAGTGAATAACATCACTTTACCCAACTGTTAGCGCCAAAGGTGCAATAAAAAACAAAGCATTACGGA
>JBFIGS010000004.1:0-33865 GCA_041602195.1 Sediminicola sp.
CATTGGCAGGAACCTGACAAGGGAATTTGGGAATTCCGAACCGAAGACCGACATTTTACATTTTCAAAAATATTGTGTTGGGTTGCATTGGATAGGGCGATTAAAGTTGCCGAAATATTTGGTAAGAAGCATAAGATCAAAAAATGGAAGGTCTTGGAACAAGAGATCAGACAAGATATTTATGACAACGCTTGGAACGAGGAAAAGCAATCCTTTACCCAGTCCTATGGTTCTCCAGACCTTGATGCATCAGTTCTTCTCATGGAATCCTACGGTTTTATTCAGGCTAAGGATCCAAAATTCATGAGTACCGTAAAGGCTATAGAGAAAGAATTGAGCCATGAAGGATTAATGTACCGTTATAAGAATGAGGACGATTTTGGACTGCCATCTTCTTCATTTACTATCTGTACTTTCTGGTTTATAAATAGTTTGTTTAAGATAGGGGAGGAAGAAAAAGCAATTAAA
This sequence comes from Sediminicola sp., assembly GCA_041602195.1. Lineage (GTDB taxonomy): Bacteria > Bacteroidota > Bacteroidia > Flavobacteriales > Flavobacteriaceae > Sediminicola. Next base: position 469 of record JBFIGS010000004.1, read on the forward strand.
CATTTTGAAAAATTGTTGTCCTATAGTAACCATTTGGGACTATTTAGTGAGGATATCGATTTTAAAACCAAACGATTACTGGGAAATTTCCCACAGGCCTATTCCCATTTGGCATTGATAGAATGTGCCATTAATTTTTCCAAAAAAGACAGTGAAGCCACTATTAAAGAATCCTTTGTGCACAAGGAATAATGCTTATATTATCCCTAGAATTTTAGAGGATAAATTTTTAGAAAAACTGAATTTAACCCCCCTTAACAAGGGGGTTTTTTATGAGTCTTTTGGATGTGATATAACCGAATCTACCAATGTTTTTATCTTATCTAAAAGTTCTTTTAAATGTTTTGGGGTTGTGAATGGATTCATTAGGGTTGTTCTTAAATAATGAATACCCCTTAATTTGGTCTGAACAATATAAAATTCACCCTCTTGCAGGAGTGCGTGACGTACTTTCTCATTGATACGATTCAAAGATTGATCATCTAATGTTTTGTCTACATATCTAAAACAAACAATATTGCTCATCGGCTCCACCGCTATTTCAAAGCTTTTATCTTTGTTGATGATTTCTGCAAATTGATGCCCCAAGTCGTATAAAGAGGTTACGTAATCATCAAAAATGGTCTCACCATAGGTTTTTAATAGTGTAAACCAATGTAGGCTCATCATGGTCTTGGTGCATTCAAAAGTACGCTTCGCCAAATTGTACCAATCTTCCTCAACAGATTGTTCCAATAGGTAATCGGCTTTTTGGCTAAAAGTGGTATGTGAATTGGTCCCATCTTTGAAAAGAAGGGCGGTGGTCAATGCAGGCATCATCATCATTTTGTGACCATCGATGACCACGGAATCTGCCATTTCTATTGCTTTGACCATATGTCTATAGGTTTTGGAGAATATGGTTGCTCCCCCATGGGCACCATCCACATGAAACCAAAGGTCATGTTTTTGACTAAAGTGGGCAATAGCTTCCAGATCATCAAAAATCCCTGTTGAGGTGGAAGGAGCACTACCTACAATGGCGAATATTTTGATACCGGCATTTTGTGCTTTTTGGTAATAGGTTTCCAAGAGTGTGGTATCTAAGGCAAAATCTTTGTTGGCAGGAATTTTTATGATGCCATCTTCTCCCAAGCCCATTATTCTGGCTGCTCTATCCACGCAGTAATGCGCCTCTTCGCTCACCATGATGCCCAGTCGTTCACTATGTCCCTCATTCCAAACATTATGAGAGAGCTTGGCTTTACGGGCGGATAGGAGGGCCGTGAGGTTGGCCAGGGTTCCTCCAGAGGTCAGGAATCCGTTTGATTGGGAATCGTACCCTATTTTTTTACAGATAAAATCGGTAATTATCCGCTCCATGGCGGTTGGTGCCATTCCCATTTCATAAACGGCCATCCCATTGTTCAATACCGAAGCAACCATTGCGGATAGAGAGGTTATGGGAAGGGGTGGAGCAACTTGGTGTCCCATATATTTGGGATGGTGAATATGGATCGTATGATTCAGGACCTCTGGAAATAAGTCCTTTGAATCACCATTTTTTAAATAGTCCGTCCAAAATTCATGCTCGTCCTTTGGCGTGTTCCAAGATATGGTCTTCTCTGATTTTTCGTGGATGGTGTTCCCCAAATGATCGGCCAATTGGTCTACTAATTGGTGTGCCATTGACCTGAATTCCTCCGGGTCATATGCTTTGCGTAAAAGGTCCTTCTTCATTTTATAAAATTAGGATGTTCCCAATAGGAAAACAACCCTTTTTTTATAAAAAAAAACCGCTCCTAATAGGGAGCGGTTTTTACCTGACCGTTTGGTCAAGGCATCAATTTGAATTAGTCAAAGGTATACCCATTGGCAGCTGCAACCTGATCAGCGATCTGGGTGCGAAGTGCCACTACGTTGGGTAGGTTCGTATATTTGGTAAAACGTTTTAAGCCCATCAACATCATGCGTTGTTCATCACCCTCTGCAAAGGACACAATAGCTTCTTTACCTTTTTGGATAATAGTATCAACGGCTGTATACAAATACAACTTGGACATTGCAATTTGAGTGGCTTGGGCATCTTCCCCAAAACGTTTGGCGTTCTTCTCAGTTCTTAGAAGAGTCGATTCTGCCATATAAACTTCAATTAAAATATCGGAGGCAGACAACATCAGTTGTTGGTGGTTTTCCAATTCTGGTCCATATTTTTGAACGGCAGCCCCTGCAACCATCAAGAATACTTTTTTCAATCTTGCCAGTACATCCTTTTCCTCTGCAAAAAGCTCTGAGTAATCAGGGGTTTCAAATGATGGTATTCCCATTAATTCCTCACCTACTTTAGTGGCAGGTCCTAAAAGGTCAACATGGCCTTTCATTGCTTTTTTAACAAGCATTCCAACGGCCAACATGCGGTTGATCTCATTGGTCCCTTCATATATTCTGGAAATACGGGCATCCCTCCAAGCAGATTCCATAGGAGTGTCTGCAGAGAATCCCATTCCGCCAAAAATTTGGATCCCTTCATCCGAGGTGCTCTGAACGTCTTCTGAAACGGCAACCTTTAGAATAGAACATTCTATGGCGTATTCTTCAACTCCTTTCAACTCTGCCTCTTGGTGTGAATTGCCATCAGCTTCACGCATGGCAATACGATCTTCTATATTCTTTGCTGCACGATAACAAGCTGACTCATCTGCATAACAATTGGTAGCCATATTGGCTATTTTTGCTTTGATGGCCCCAAAATTAATGATTGGGGTTTTAAATTGGATACGTTCATTTGCATATTTAGTTGCCTCACCAATTACTCTTCTTTGGGCTTCTAGACAGGCAGCTGCCAATTTGATACGCCCAACATTTAAAGCGTTCATGGCAATCTTAAATCCATTCCCTCTTGTTGAAAGTAAATTTTCAACAGGCACCTTCGTATCATTGAAAAATACCTGACGGGTAGAAGAGGAGTGTATTCCCAATTTCTTTTCTTCCTCACCCATTGAAATTCCGTTACTCGGGTCATTCTCAACAATAAAACCGGTAATGTTTTTGTCATTTTCTATGCGGGCAAAGACAATGAATATATTACAGAACCCTGCATTGGAGATCCACATTTTCTGTCCAGTGATGTTATAGTGCTTTCCATCTTCCGATAAGACTGCTTTGGTCTTTCCCGAATTGGCATCAGAACCTGCTCCTGGTTCTGTAAGGCAATAGGCCCCAAACCATTCTCCAGATGCCAATTTAGGCACGTATTTTTGTTTCTGCTCCTCTGTCCCATAAAGTGTAATTGGCATGGTCCCGATCCCTGTATGGGCTCCAAAAGCAGTACTGAATGAACCTGTGGCTCCTGAGATGTAGTCACAAACCAGCATAGTGGAAACGAAGCCCATCCCCATTCCGCCATAGGATTCCGGTACTGCAACGCTCAATAGGCCAAGTTCACCCGCTTTACGCATGCATTCCTCGGTATAGGCGTAATCTTTCTTTTCAAAACGCTCCCAGTGTGCCCAAAGTTCCCTATCTACGAATTCTTTGGTACTATCGCGCATCATTTTCTGCTCTTCGGACAAATCCTCCAAGGTAAATATATCCTCGCATTTGGTTTCTTTTACAAGGAATTGTCCACCTCGCAATATGTCTTTTTTAATGGCTTCTGTACTCATAAGTTCTAAAATTTAAGAATCAAGAAATAAGATTCAAGACTTATTACGCAGTCCACCTTGAAATCCTGATATCATTTTTTGTAGTTGTTGTATTTTATCTTCTAAAAATCTGAATTTTTCTTCAGTAATATATTCTTCATTATAAGCGACTATTATTTGAGTTTCCCATTCAAAGGAGGAACCCAAACTGTCCTCTAAATATTTGTTTAGGTGTTTGTCTGTTGATTTGCTTCTTCCTTCTGCTATATTGGAAGGAATAGAAACAGAACACCTAATCAGTTGAGAAACCAAATTGAATTTTTCAAAATCAGGAAAAGACTTAATTATTTTATAAGTCTCCGAAACAATACACATGCCTTCTTGCCAAATCTTCAATTTTTTGAAATTATGCCTGTTCATAATGTCTTGATTCTTGGCTCAGTAGTCTTGTATCTAATTTAAAAATTCAAAAATCCCTGCAGCGCCTTGTCCGGTTCCAACACACATGGTTACCATGCCGTATTTTCCTTTCATGTTGCGCTTTCGCATTTCATCAAATAACTGCACCGATAATTTGGCACCTGTACAACCTAATGGATGTCCTAGAGCAATAGCCCCACCGTTGACGTTTACAATCTCTGGATTGAGTTGCAACTCCCTTATAACCGCTAACGACTGGGAAGCAAAAGCTTCGTTCAACTCTATCAATTCAACATCCTCTTGTTTCAAACCTGCTTGTTTCAATGCCTTTGGAATAGCCTTTACAGGTCCTATCCCCATAATTCTAGGCTCCACACCAGCAGCGGCATAATTAACAAGTCTTGCGATAGGTTCTAAATTGAGTTCCTTCACCATTTCCTCGCTCATTACAAGTACGAAGGCCGCACCATCACTCATTTGTGAGGAGTTACCAGCGGTCACCGATCCATTTGCGGCAAATACAGGTCTTAACTTGTTTAAAACTGCTAAAGAGGTATCTGCCCTTGGGCCTTCATCTTTACTGACAGTATAATTCTTTGTTTCTTTTTTCCCGCTTTCATTTACAAAAGTGTGCTCCACCGTAATGGGGACTATTTGTTCCTTAAAACGGTCTTCTGCTTGAGCTTTCAACGCTTTCATGTGGGAATTGTATGCGAATTGATCTTGATCCTCACGGGATACCTTAAATTGTTCCGCAACAGCTTCAGCTGTTAGTCCCATACCCCAATAGTAATCTTCGTGTCCTTCTTTGGCCACTGCATAATCAGGAGTCGGCTTATATCCGCCCATGGGAATGTAACTCATACTTTCCGCACCACCTGCTATAATACATTCAGCCATTCCAGATTGGATTTTCGCTGTGGCGATACCGATAGTTTCTATTCCGGATGCACAATACCTATTTACAGTAACCCCGGGTACATCATCGATGTTCAATCCCATTAAGGAAATCAATCGTGCTACATTCAACCCTTGTTCGGCTTCTGGCATGGCATTGCCCACCATTACATCATCAATTCGTTTTTTATCCAATTGCGGAACCTCCTTCATCATATGTTCGATGGTTTCCGCAGCCAATTCATCCGGTCTTTTAAATCGGAATACTCCTTTAGGCGCTTTCCCTACTGCAGTTCTGTAGGCTTTAACTATATATGCTGTTTTCATTTTTAGTATAGTATTGAGTATTTAGAATTTTGTATTGAGATTTATAATTTTTGTTGAAATGAATAATTCATTTTTTGAATTTCAATACAAGAATCAATTACTGGTTGAATTTTTTCTTTATGAATTAGATTTAGTTCTATTATTAATATTAGTTGTGTTTGAAGTTCATAACTAGAACCATTAGCAATACTTAAAAAGTGTTTGAATTCTTTATTCGAATTTCTACCAGCCCCTTCTGCTATATTGGAGGGTATAGAAACGGAGCTACGTTTTACTTGGGATATTAAACCATATTTTTCATCAGAAGACAATTCACTTAAAAGACCATACACGGATTTAGTCAATAAAATCGACTTTCTCCAAATTTTTAAATCTTCTATTTTATGCATTTGTCTGACTACTTAATACTGATATCTCAATTCTGGTTTATCTAGTTTCGTAATGGTTTTCCAGTTTTTAACATATGTTGGATTCGTTCTAAGGTTTTGCGCTCTGTACAAAGTGACAAAAAGGCTTCCCGTTCCAAATCCAATAGATATTGCTCACTCACCAAGGTTGCTTCTGAAAGGTCACCACCTGCCATCACATAGGCTAGTTTGTTGGCAATTTTCTTGTCGTGTTCGGAAATATAATTTCCAACTTGCATAGCGTCGGTTCCTACCAAAAACATCCCTAACGCTTGTTTACCCAATACCTTTACATCGGTACGTTTCGGAGGTTGTGTGTACCCTGTTTCAGCCATTAATTTGGCATGAGCCTTTGCAATGGCTATCTGCCGATCTTTATTTACTACAACTACATCTTTTCCCTTTTGAAGAATACCCATATCAAAGGCCTCGTAAGCGGAAGTAGAAACTTTTGCCATACCAATGGTCAAGAAATATTCTTGGAGCACGTTTAATTCCACGTCATTTTTTTTGAAAGTATCGGAAGCCCTCAGGGCCATTTCCTTGGATCCACCTCCTCCAGGGATTACTCCTACACCAAATTCTACCAAGCCCATATAGGTTTCAGCAGCAGCTACTACCATATCTGCATGTAATGAAAGTTCGCAACCTCCACCCAAGGCCATGCCATGGGGAGCTGCAATGGTTGGGATAGATGAATATCTCATGCGCATCATGGTGTCCTGAAACATTTTTATGGCCATGTTCAGTTCATCATATTCTTGCTCTACGGCCATCATGAATATCATACCGATATTAGCGCCCACTGAAAAATTAGCGGCTTGGTTACCGACCACCAATCCTTGGAAATCTTTTTCCGCAATATCGATTCCTTTATTGAGTCCGGCCAAAACATCACCACCAATGGTGTTCATTTTAGATTGGAATTCTACATTTAAAATGCCGTCTCCCAAATCTTCAATAACTACACCACTATTTTTAAATACTTCCTTGGTCTTACGAATATTGTCCAATATGATGAAGGCATCCTGACCAGGAATTTTTTCCACTGCTTTTTTAGGGATATCATAATAGTAAGTTGATCCTTCTTTTACGGCATAAAAAGAAGTGATGCCGGCAGCTTTCATTTCATCGACCCAAGCAGCAGGCTCCAAACCTTCTGCCTTGATCATCTCCAATCCTTTTTCCAGTCCAACGGCATCCCAAATCTGGAATGGCCCGTGTTCCCATCCAAAACCAGCTTTCATGGCATCATCAATTTTATAAAGCTCATCGGTGATTTCTGGAATTCTATGTGATACATAGGCAAAGAGGGCGGCAAAACTTTTTCTGTAAAATTCACCTGCTTTGTCCTTACCGTTGACCAACACTTTAAATCTGTCAGCCACTCTATCAATGGTCTTGGTCAGTTCCAAAGTGGCAAAACTTGCCCTTTTATTGGCCCTGTATTCCATTGTATTTAGATCTAGTGTCTTAATCTCACTGGAACCATCTGCATTTCTAATTTTATTATAAAAACCTTGGCCCGTCTTGCTTCCAAGCCAATTGTTTTTCATCATAGTGTCAATGAAGTCTGGCAGTTTAAAAAGCTCCAAACGCTCATCTTTCTTACAGTTATCATGAATCCCATTGGCAACATGTACCAAAGTATCCAAACCTACAACATCAACTGTACGGAAAGTTGCCGATTTAGGGCGACCAATAACTGGGCCTGTCAATTTATCTACTTCTTCAACGGTAAGGTCCATTTCCTTAACCATATGGAACAAACTCTGTATACTGAATATCCCAATTCTATTTCCTATAAAGGCGGGGGTATCCTTTGCAACCACAGAAGTCTTGCCTAAGAACTTTTCACCGTAACCATTTAGGAAATCCAATACCTCGGGAGAAGTATTTGGTCCGGGAATTATTTCAAACAACTTCAAATATCTCGCAGGATTAAAAAAGTGGGTACCACAGAAATGTTTCTGGAAGTCGTCGCTCCTACCTTCACTCATAAACTTGATCGGTATCCCAGAGGTATTGGATGTTATCAAAGTTCCCGGAGTTCTATACTTCTCCAAATTCTCAAATACCTTCTTTTTGATATCCAATCGTTCTACCACAACTTCAATGATCCAATCTACCTTGCCCACTTTGGCAATATCGTCCTCAAGGTTACCCGTTTGGATGCGTCTTGCAAAATCTTGGTGATAAATAGGGGAGGGCTTGGACTTTAACGAGGCGGTTAGGGAATCGTTCACTAGTCTGTTGCGAACCACTTTATCCTCTAAGCTCAATCCCTTGGCTTTTTCCTTATCGGTTAATTCTCTTGGTACAATATCAAGTAACAATACCTCTACGCCAATATTTGCAAAATGGCATGCGATACCACTTCCCATAATACCAGAACCAATTACCGCTACCTTTTTAATATGTTTGTTCATCAATAAATAGAATTATTTGGTTGTTGAATTTTTTATATAGACTTTTTTTTCTGCAATCAATTTGTTGATGGCATCCGTTACCTCAAAAAAATGCTGAAGTTTTTCGTTAGGGATGTTGAGCTTGACCACCTCATTGAAGCGCATCACCACTTCTTTGGATAATTTTCTTTTCTCTAAGCCTAGTGGGGTTAAATGTATGAGAACGCCCCTGCCATCATCTGGATTGGGCTTTCGCTCTATCAATCCTTTAGACTCTATACTCTTAATTATCCTTGAAAGTGAAGTTGCCTCCATTCCCATTTTTGGTCCTAAAGCAGTAGAAGGAGTACCTGTTTTTGGGTCAATGCTGAGCAATGTGAAACCTATAGCCATGGTAGTGTCATAGTTTTTGGCTTCTTCATTATACATTTTAGTGACTGCCTGCCATGTTGCCCTTAGCGCATAATCTACAGTAATGTCCTTCATTTAATTTTTGATAGATTACCAAATATAATAAAATTTATTATGCATGCATAATAAATTTTATTAAAATATATAAATGAAGGGTAAAAAAATACCCCTAAAGTTATAGGGGTATTTAAAGATATAATTTTATTTATCGGGTATCTGGATTGCCGTAGATCTCATGGTAAAGATCCAAATACTTTTCTTTAATTATTTTACGCTTTAATTTCAAGGTCGGAGTGACATGGCCTCCTTCAATGGTCCAAGCTTCGGGAGTCAGGCGGAACTGCTTCACTTTTTCCCATTTGGCAAAATTTTCGTTTGCCAGGTCTACCTCTTCTTGGAAACGGTCTATAACCTTTGCATTGGTCACTAAATCTTTATTGTCACCAACTGTTATGTCGTGAATCTTTGCCCAATTTCTAACAAATTCAAAATCGGGTTGAATTAGGGCGGCCGGCATTTTTTCTCCTTCGCCCACCACCATAATCTGTTCAATAAAGCGCGACTGTTTAAACCTGTTTTCCAAAAGTTGGGGCGCCACGTATTTTCCGCCCGAGGTTTTGAACATTTCTTTCTTACGGTCCGTAATTTTCAGAAAGCCTTCAGAATCCAATTCTCCAATGTCTCCTGTGTGGAAATAACCATCTATGAGTACTTCCTTGGTTTTCTCTATGTCTTTATAATAGCCCAGCATTATCTGAGGACCTTTGACGCAGATTTCCCCATCCTTGGCAATTTTCACTTCCGTACGTTCTATCAATTTCCCTACGGTCCCAATCTTAAAACCACCATTGCGCATATCGTTCACAGAAACCACAGGAGATGTTTCCGTAAGACCATACCCTTCCATAACCCCCATTTCCGCGGCATTAAAAATTCTGGCCAACCTAGGTTGTAAAGCTGCACTACCTGAAGCGATAAGATCTAAATTGCCCCCAAGTCCTGCCTTCCATTTGCTAAAAATAAGTTTGCGAGCCAATGCTAATTTTTGTTCATAGAACCAGCCATTTTTTCCATAGGGCTCATACTTCAATCCAACATCCACGGCCCAGAAGAATAGTTTCTTTTTGATACCACCAAGCTCTGTTCCCTTGGCAATGATTTTATCGTAGACCTTTTCCAATAACCTGGGAACGGCCGTCATAACATGAGGTTCGGTCTCTTTGAGGTTGTCGCTGATCTTTTCAATAGATTCCGCGAAATAGATGCTTACTCCCCTGTATTGGTAGAGGTACATGATCATTCTTTCATAAATATGGCAAACGGGAAGAAAACTCAAAGCTTTGGCTTTTCCATCCATAATCGGAAATCGTTTTGAACTTTCTATTGCATTGCTCACGACGTTGTCATGGGACAACATAACCCCTTTTGGCCTTCCTGTTGTTCCTGAGGTATAGATCAATGTGGCAAGGTCATGTGGCTGTACCGCATCTTTCAAGGCGTCTACCTCCGGTTGGTTGGAAGTGTCGGCACCCAATTCCAAGATTTCGTTCCAGTTTTTACAATCCGATAGGGCGTCAAATGAGAAAACGTCCAATAAATGCGGCGTATCTGCTTTTACGGATTTTATCTTGTCATATACCTCATTACAAGACACGAAACAATATTTTGCTTCCGAATGGTTCAATACATATTTGTAATCTTCTTCCGAAATTGTAGGATATATAGGTACATTTTGGGCACCCAGCTGTAAAATACCAACATCCATGATATTCCATTCGGTCCTATTGCTCAATGAAATAACAGCAATCTTATCATTTGGTTTCACGCCCAGCCTCAAGAGTGCCCGACTAACCGTATTTGCCTTATCTATATATTCCTTGGTGGAAGTGGCAATCCATACCCCATCATATTTGGTGACTAAGGACTTTTCTAAGTTATATTTCTCTAATTGATAATAGGGAAAGTCAAAAAGGCGAGTGATTGTTTGCATATTTTTATCTAAACGTAACGCCAAATTAAGAAAAGGGAACGGTTTTCTAAAATGACATTCATATATAACACGTTATAATATTAATGAATTCTTAGATTCTAACTAGTCCAAATATGAAAATAATATTTTTTAACCTTTCTAAGCCTTTAAATTAGAGGTGTTTAAATCTAAACTAACTAGACTGTATTATTTTTATTCCATGGGCGTATTTTTTTTAATCCCCGAAGAATAAACCACATCTATAATCCATTTAATTAAAAAAGGCCGATGTTTCAACATCGACCTTTTTGTACACCATTATTTTTTTAGAAAGGATATGACTAACTTTTCTTATGTGTCTCTACCCACTTTCGTGCATTGACAAAAGCCTCCAACCATGGGGATACTTCGTCTTTTCTTCCTGCAGGATAGTGTGCCCAGTTCCATTGGAATATAGAACGTTCTATGTGGGGCATGGTCACCAAGTGCCTTCCGGTTTTGTCGCATAGCATTGCGGTATTGTAATCTGATCCATTAGGGTTGGCAGGATAACCTTCATGACCGTAATTGGCTACGATCTCATAGTTCTCTTTTGACATGGGTAGTTTAAATTTTCCTTCCCCATGTGAGATCCAAACCCCAAGATTGGCGCCTTCCAAAGAAGAAAGCATTACTGAATTGTTCTTTTGTATCTCTACCGATGTAAAACCACTTTCGTGCTTATTGGAATCGTTATAGGTCATCTTTCCATGTTCCTTATGATCTGGATTGATAAGATCCAGTTCCATGAACAGTTGACAACCATTACAAATCCCTATGGATAAGGTATCTGGTCTTGCAAAGAATTTTTTAAGGGCTAAATTCGCTTTTTCATTGTATTTAAAGGCGCCTGCCCATCCTTTGGCACTTCCCAATACATCCGAATTGGAGAAGCCTCCAACGGCTCCAATAAATTGAATGTCTTCTAAGGTCTCACGTCCTGAAATTAGGTCGGTCATATGAACATCCTTTACGTCAAAACCAGCCAAATACATGGCATTTGCCATTTCCCGTTCAGAATTACTTCCCTTTTCCCTTAAAATAGCTGCCTTCGGTTTCGGTTGACCGGGAACCTGTATTCCAACCATATTTATTAGACTTCCATCAAAATGAGATGGGAAGTTATAACGTAAAGGTTGGTTTTTATAATTTTCGTATCGAACCTGAGCCAGGTTATTGGCGGTTTGTTTCCTGTCCAACAAATAAGAGGTTTTGAACCAGGTATCACGAAGGGAATTGATATTTAATCCCATTTCAACGCTATTGTTTTTAATAGATAAGATAGCCTCGTCTAGCACTGAACCTATTTTGTGGAAAGCCACTCCGGCCTCGTTCAATACCTTTTCTATGGAAGCATCTTTTCCTTGAAAAACGATACCTGCATTTTCGGCAAACAACAATTTGATGGTATCTGATTCGTTCAAGCTGCTTAAATCCAACTTTGCCCCCAATTGGGTATCCGCAAAACACAATTCCAAAAGGGTAGTGATGAGTCCACCTGATGCCACATCGTGCCCTGCAATAATTTTACCTTCCCCGATTAAACCCTGAATGGTATTAAAAGTATTTTTGAAGTTTTCCGCATCTTTAACGGTTGGCGCTTCGTCCCCAATAGTATTGCGTATTTGGGCAAAGGACGAGCCGCCCAATTTAAAGTTATCCTGGGATAAATTGATATAATAGATATCTCCACCATTTCTTTGTAAAACGGGTTCTACCACCTTGGTAATATCAGTACAGTGGGCTGCCGCTGAAATTATAACGGTTCCAGGAGATATCACCTCTGCATTTTTATAACGTTGCTTCATGGAAAGGGAATCTTTTCCAGTGGGCACATTGATGCCCAGTGCAATGGCAAAATCTGAAATCGCTTCCACGGCCTCATATAATCTTGCATCTTCCCCTTTATTTTTACAGGGCCACATCCAGTTGGCCGATAATGAAACCGATTGTAATCCGTCTTTTATCGGGGCCCAAATAATATTGGTAAGCGCTTCGGCTATACTATTTCTACTACCAGCCGCCGGATCGATCAGGCCAGAAATAGGGGAGTGCCCAATGGAGGTTGCAATTCCTTCTTTGCCTTTATAATCCAAGGCCATTACCCCACAATTGTTTAAAGGCAATTGTAATGGGCCTGCACACTGTTGTTTGGCAACTTTTCCTCCAACACAACGGTCTACCTTATTGGTCAGCCAGTCTTTACAGGCTACGGCCTCCAGTTGTAGGACCTGACCCAAATACTCATGGAAATGTTCCAGGGAATATTCGGGGGCTGCATATTTTCGTTTGATGGTGGTATCGGTCATAATGGTCTTGGGAGAGCTGCCGAACATATCGGAAAGATCTAGATCCATCGGCTTTTCGCCAGTAGTTTGTGATTGGAATGTAAAGCGTTTATCGCCGGTCACGTCACCAACTTCGTACATAGGAGAGCGTTCCCTATCCGCAATACGATGAAGCATGTCCACATCTTTTTGTCCTATCACCAATCCCATGCGCTCTTGGGATTCATTACCAATAATTTCCTTGGCGGAAAGAGTAGGGTCACCTACGGGCAATTTGTCAAGATCAATGTTCCCGCCTGTATCTTCCACCAATTCGGAAAGACAATTAAGGTGTCCGCCCGCACCATGGTCATGAATGGATACAATAGGATTATGTTCACTTTCCACCAACCCACGTATGGCATTGGCAGCACGTTTTTGCATTTCAGGATTGGAACGTTGTATGGCATTGAGCTCTATCGTAGATCCAAATTCACCTGTATCGGCACTGGATACTGCTGCACCACCCATTCCAATTCGGTAGTTGTCACCTCCGAGAATAACTATTTTATCCCCAATTTTAGGGGTGTCTTTTAGGGCCTGATCCATTTTTCCGTAACCAATACCACCAGCTTGCATAATCACCTTATCAAAACCTAGGGTCCTTGCATCTTCTTCATGTTCGAAGGTAAGGACGGAACCAACAATTAAGGGTTGTCCAAATTTATTGCCAAAATCAGAAGCTCCATTAGAAGCTTTGATCAGGATATCCATCGGGGTTTGGTATAACCAGTCCCGCTCTTTAATGGCTTTTTCCCATGGTCTGTTTTCCTCCAAACGGGAATAGGAGGTCATGTATACTGCAGTTCCCGCCAATGGCAAAGATCCCTTTCCACCTGCCAAACGGTCCCTGATCTCTCCTCCAGCACCTGTAGCGGCACCATTAAAAGGTTCTACCGTAGTTGGAAAATTGTGTGTTTCTGCCTTTAAAGAGATGACAGATTCAAAATTGCTCTCCCCGTAAAAATCGGGTTTATCTGCACTTTTAGGTGCGAATTGTACAACGGTTGGACCTTTTACAAAGGCTACATTGTCCTTATAGGCAGATATAATGTCGCCTGGGTGTTCTTGAGATGTTTTTTTTATGAGCTTGAACAAAGAGGATGGTTTTTCAACCCCATCTATGACAAAGGTCCCATTGAAAATTTTATGTCTGCAATGTTCTGAGTTGACCTGACTAAATCCAAAAACCTCCGAATCGGTTAGTTTTCGACCTATTTTACTGGACATTTGGTCCAAATAATCTACTTCCTCGCTACTTAATGCCAAGCCTTCCTTTTCATTGTAGGCCGTGATATCATCGATTTCCAAAACTGCTTCAGGCTCAATTTTTACCGAAAAAATATCCTGGGTCAAGGTGCTGTACTTTTGTAAAAGCATAGGGTCAAAATCCAAGGATTCTTTATCGGAGGCCTTAAATTCTTCAATCCTAATGATACCAGAAACTCCCATGTTCTGGGTTATTTCCGTTGCATTTGTACTCCAAGGCGTTATCATAGCTGCTCTTGGGCCAACAAAAAAGGCGTCAAGAGACGCCGTGTTTATTTGAGGTTGGTTGCCGAACAACCAGGTCAATTTAGAGATGTCTTCTTTTGAAAGCGCAGTATTGCTTTGTACTGCAAAAACTTTGGTGTTTATGTCCCCGAAAAAATGAATCATGGAATTCGAAAATTGTTTGTTTAACAAGGCACAAATTTACATTTTTTATGTTTAAATGCCGGTCAGAAAAGTGAACACTTATAAGCACTAATTGTTAATTAATGGAACAGGGTAACCTGAGATGGGTGTATTCTGGTAAAAGGTTAGAAAAATTTCTAATTGAAAAAGAAGATTAACTAAATAAATTGAGATAAATCAAAAGGCGATTGTTGAACTTAAATTATTTAAATTTAGAATCAACTTAAGCACTGTATATGAAACATTATTTTAAAAAGTCAACGAGCGGATTGCTACTAGTCCTATTTATTGGTGGTGTAAATTTTGGTTTTACCCAAAAGAAATATTCTGATAAACAGGTGGAAAAATTAAAAGCTGAAGCCGCCCAAATTGTTCAGGCCAATTATAAACGGGCACAGGTCATGGTCGATAAAGTATTCAGTTTTTCGGAACTCGGTTTCCAGGAAATAGAATCATCCAAATATTTGACAGGATTGCTAAAAGAAAATGGTTTTGAGATTGAAAATTCCATTTCTGGGATTCCTACCGCTTGGTTTGCAAGATGGAGCAATGGGGAAGGACCTATCATTGCCTTGGGTAGTGATGTGGACTGTATTCCAAAGGCATCCCAGTATCCGGGCGTTGCCTATCATAAACCTATTGTTGAAGGTGCCCCAGGTCATGGGGAAGGCCACAATTCGGGAATTCCCTTAAATATTACATCTGCTTTAGCGGTAAAGCAGCTAATGGAACGGGAGAACATAAAAGGTACTTTGGTAATTTGGCCGGGTATTGCCGAGGAATTGGTGGCAGCCAAGGCATGGTATGTAAGGGATGGCCTTTTTGATAATATCGACATGTGCATTTTTACACATGTGGGGGACAATCTTGAAGTTTCCTGGGGTCCTACAAAAGGAACCGGTCTCATCTCTGTGGAATACTCTTTTGAAGGGGAGGCCGCCCATTCGGCAGGATCCCCATGGAGGGGGCGCAGTGCTTTGGACGCTGCGGAGCTAATGAACATAGGTTGGAATTATAAAAGGGAGCACCTGCACCCCTTAAAAAGATCACACTCCATATTTACAGATGCAGGAGATCAACCAAATGTAGTGCCTTCCAAGGCCTCAATATGGTATTATTTTAGGGATATTACCTACGAAGGTATCATGGAAATGTACAAGGAGGCCAATAACATCGCGGAAGGTGCAGCCTTGATGACGGGTACTAAAGTGACATCAAAGGTTTTAGGAACGGCATGGCCCAGACATTACAATAAGGTGATTGCGGAGAGCATGTATTCCAATATTCAAAAAATTGGCATGCCATCCTGGTCGGAGGCCGATCAAACTTTGGCCAAAGCGGTGCAAAAGGAGGTGAATTCAGATAAATTGGAGGGCCTAAACACCGTCTTGGATCCCTTGGGACTACCAGTGAAAGAACCTGTAAGTGGGGGTTCTGATGATATTGGAGATGTTTCCTGGAAGGTGCCAACCGTTACATTGCGCTTTCCTTCCAATATACCAGGACTTCAAGGACACCATTGGAGCAATGCCATTGCCATGGCCACACCCATTGCACATAAAGGAGTTGTGGCAGGGGCACAAGCAGAGGCGATGACCATTTTAGATTTTTTGCTTAAGCCCGCTCTATTGACGAAGGCATGGGATTATTTCAATAATGAACAGAGCAAAGAAACCAAATACCAACCCATGATCACGGAAGCCGATTTGCCGCCGACCTATCTAAATCAGGATAAAATGGAAAAATTTAGACATCAATTGGAACAATTTTATTTCGATGAAGACAAATACGATACGTATCTGGAGCAACTTGGGGTAAGTTATCCCACTCTAAAAGAGTAGTTTAAGGGCTGTATCATTACATAAAAACAAAAAAGGGTATAACCGCGGTTATACCCTTTTTTGTTTTGTACTAAAATAGATAATTCTACTTCCTTTGTAATAAGGCCATGTAGAAGCCATCATAACCTTCAACGGAGGCATAAACATTCTTATCCCTTATTAAGATAAAATCTTTTCCTTCTTCAGATTCCAAAAATGTCTTTACTTGTTCTTTATTTTCCTGTGGAAGGATAGAGCAGGTAGCATATACCAATTTACCCCCTGGTTTTACCATTTTGCTGTAATCACTGAGGATTTGTTTCTGCGTAGCGATAACTTTTTCCAAGAAATCGGGCTGCATTTTCCATTTGGCATCGGGATTCCTTCTCAATACGCCCAAACCAGTACATGGCGCATCAATTAGTACCCTATCTGCGCTATTGTGCAGTTTTTTGATGACTTTTGTAGAATCTATTTCCCTTGTCTCCACATTGTGTGCTCCGGCACGCTTGGCGCGTCTTTTTAGTTCTGAAAGTTTACGGGAGTAAATGTCAAGGGCAATAAGCTGACCCTTGTTTTCCATTAGTGCTGCCAAATGAAGGGTTTTTCCTCCAGCACCTGCACAGGTATCAATAACCCTCTGGCCTGGTTTTACATCCAAAAATTCAGCTACTAATTGGGAAGAGGCATCCTGTACCTCAAATAAACCGTCCTTAAAGGCATCGGTCGTAAATACATTGCTACGCTCCTTTAGCTTTAATGCACTAGGATAGCCTTTAATAAATTCTGTATCTACATTGAGCTCCAATAGAATATCGTGCAATTTTATAGGCGTTGTTTTCAGCGTATTTGCTCTTAAAACAACATCGGCCTGCTGGTTTAAGGCATGTAATTCTTTGGTCCACAACTCTTCTCCCAAGGCTTCTTCACCCAATTCATCCAACCAGTCCGGCACAGACTCCCTAAACTTTCTGATTTTTGAAAGCTCATCAAATTTACCTTTTATCCTTCGTGTCGGAGTTGGCTCTATCTGTTTCCAATCAGGAAGTTCTATTCCTCTCAAAACAGCCCAAACCGCCCAAATACGGAATAAATCTGGTCTATTGAATGGCGCCTTTACCTCGGCAATTTCCGTGTATAATCGTTTCCATCGTACAATGTCATACGTAGTTTCAGCTATGAATGCCCTATCTCTAGCTCCCCATCTCTTATCGTACTTCAATACTTTTTCCACCACCTTGTCTGCATACTCATTCTCGTTAAAGATAAAGTTCAACGCATCAATAACCCCAAATACTAGATTTCTATGTAATCGCATTCCAAAAAATTAAGGTTGCAAAGGTATTGTTTTAGAAGGGAATCCGTTTATTTTTGATGAAATTTATACCTATGAAATATTTATCAGTAATAATTGGACTTTTGTTTCTTGTTTCTTGTGATGAAAAGCCCAAATCCCTTCAATTTAAAGAGGTTACGATAGACACTATTTATGAGGACTCCTTGAGTATCCGTGCCATTGAACTTATGGATGGAAGTTTAGCCTTTGCAGCTGATAAGGGTACGTTCGGGTCAGTAGATTTAAAAAAGGGCATAGTAAGAACCAAGGTGCAAACCTATGATAGTATTCTCCCACAGTTTAGGGCCGTGGCACATACGGCGACCGACTTTTTTATGCTATCAGTCTCCAATCCGGCGTTGCTATACAAGACCGGGGATCAGGGGGATATGGAATTGGTATACAAGGAAGAGGATGAAAAGGTATTTTATGATTCCATGAAGTTTTGGAACGATAAGGAAGGCATTGCCATAGGCGATAGTATGGACGGGTGTATGTCTATTATCATCACCAGGGATGGGGGCGAAACATGGAAAAAAATTCCTTGTAGCGCCTTACCAAAAGCTAGTGAAGGAGAAGGGGCCTTTGCCGCCAGTAATACAAATATAGATATGATAGGGGATAACACGTGGCTGGCAACAACCAAGGGAAATATCTATTATTCCCCGGATAAGGGAAAAACATGGGAAGTTTTCACCACCCCTATGCTCAAAGACAAGGAAACCGAAGGAATCTATTCCATTGCTTTCTTTGACTCAAAATTAGGGGTTGCGATTGGTGGGGATTATACCAAGCCAGAAAATAATAATGCCAATAAAGCACTCACCAAAGATGGAGGGAAAACTTGGCAATTGGTGGCTGACGGAAAAGAACCTGGTTATATGAGCTGTGTACAATTTGTTCCCAACGGGGCTGGTTTGGATATGGTCGCTGTTGGTTTCAACGGTATCTCTTACTCGGGAGATATGGGGGCGAACTGGAAAAAACTGTCCGATGAGCCATTTTATACCCTACGCTTTTTAAATGATTCCATAGCGTACGCAGCAGGAAGTGGCCGCATAGCAAAATTAACGTTTAAGTAAAATGCAGATTAACAAAAAACCTAGGTCTAGCCTAGGTTTTTTGTTAATTGTTTCGTTGTTTTTGGCGGTACATCTGCATCAATTTACGCTTAAAATCGTCCTCACTTTGGATGAGCAATAATGTTTTTTTACTGGAGAGTACATTCTTAAGCTTGGAGAACAAACGTTTGTAAGAATCTTGTTTCTCTTTTTCCAAGGCGGTATACAATCCCAAAAGATCATCGGCTTCTTGTTCCGATAGGGTATTGGCCTTCTTTATCTTATAACGTACCTGTGACCATTCTTTGACACGTAGGTCCTCCATATTCGATTCATGCTCATTGTAAATAGGCCAAAACAATTGAGCTTCCTTACTGCTAAGGTCCAATCGTTCTGTGATAAAGGCTACTTTTAGCGCTTTTATTTTTTCCCTATCCGGTCTATCCTGTGCAAAGGAAGCAACTGTGAAAAAAAGTAATAGCCCTAACGTCGCAATATATTTATTAATATTCATCGTTCTCTAGATTTAAATCTTCAAAAATGTCAATATTGTCATTTAGGTAATCGGCAATGTTTTCATCTTTTATTTCATTTTGCATCATATCCTGGATATGTATATCATCAATCGGCATTATTTCTGCGATTTCATAAGAGCTCATTCCATAGTCATTGAATTCAAAATAGGATTCAATATCCGAAGCAGCAAGATCATCAAAAGTATATAATTCCTCCTTTTTCCATTGCAAACCAATGATCAAAAGCAAAGATGCGGCCACAGCTATTGCCGTAAAATAATATTTTCTATAAGGATTAAGGGGAATTACCTTTGACTCCTCTTCTTTTAAATTGGAAAGAATGTTTTGGTTCAGCCCTTCAAAATACCCTTCTGGAACTTCAAAACCTTCATTTTTGGGTATGATCGTACTTTCCTCCTTCAATTTATCTAAAAGAGAATCGCTCAACCCTTCGAAGTATCCTTCAGGTGTTTTAAAACCACTATGTTTATCTTTCTCTTTCATTCCTTTTGTTTGACCTTCAATATATTAAAAGGTTTAATCGTTTTTTAAAAAAGCCTCTATTTTCTTAGATGCCAAATGATATGATGCCTTTAAGGCACCTACAGAAGTGTCTAAAATCTCTGAAATTTCTTCGTATTTCAATTCCTCGAAATACTTCATATTGAACACCAATTTCTGTTTGTCAGGAAGCGCTGCGATGGCCTTTTGAAGTTTTAATTGTATCTCTTCCCCTTCAAAATAAACATCTGCCTGTAAATTATCCACTATTTGAGTTTGAAGTTCCACATTGGAAATCCCCATTTTTTTGGATTTGGCCTTTAAGAAGCTCAATGCCTCATTGGTGGCAATTCTATACATCCAGGAGAAAAGCTTGCTGTCCCCTTTAAAGCCATCGATATTTTTAAAGACCTTGATAAAGGTATTCTGCAAAACATCATCCGTATCGTCATGGTTCAGTACAATTCTTCGTATATGCCAATAGAGTCGCACTTTGTAGGTATTGATCAAAACCTCAAAAGCATGGGACTGGGTGTCCTTGTCCTTCAACTGGTCTACTAAAGATGCTTCTGATATCAAAAAGTGGTTGTTTACATTTAACTATGAGACTCTAAATTTCAGCAATGGTTTAATTGCCATCAAAAACATTCTCTTTTCTCCTTTTATCGCAGCCTTATAAATTATGCGTCAAATGACTGCATGTTTACTAATTTTTTGTAGACACCATTAGACTCCAGGAGCTGTGTATGAGAGCCCTGTTCAACAATCTCCCCTTTTTGCAACACTATGATCGTATTTGCATTTTGTATGGTGGACAAGCGATGGGCAATGACTATGGAGGTTCTGTTCTTCATCATTTTTTCCAGTGCGTCCTGTACCAATCGTTCACTTTCCGTATCCAAGGCAGAAGTTGCTTCATCCAATATCATTAGGGGAGGGTTCTTAAGTACGGCCCTTGCGATGGACAATCTTTGCTTTTGACCTCCACTTAACTTGTTTCCGCTGTCCCCAATATTGGTGTCATAGCCATTAGGAAGTTGTGATATAAATTCGTGGGCATTAGCAATCTTTGCAGCTTCAATTATTTCCTCCTCCGTAGCATTTTCTTTTCCCAGGCCAATGTTGTTCCGTACAGTATCATTGAACAAAATTGAATCTTGGGTCACTAGTCCCATTAAATTGCGAAGAGAGTTTTTGGTGAGATGCTTTATATCTGTATCGTCTATTTTAATAATCCCTTCGTTCACATCGTAAAAGCGCGTCACCAAATTTGCTATGGTGCTTTTACCACTTCCCGACTGACCTACCAGAGCAACGGTGTGTCCCTTTGGGACCGTGAGATTAAAGTTTTTAAGAACATATTCATCCTCGTATTTAAAGGAAACATTTTCAATTGACACTCCGCTATCAAAAGTGGTTTTGTGAATAGGGTTCTCAATCTCACCGATAGGGTTTTCGGTTTCCAAAATTTCCAATACGCGTTCTGCTGCGGCATCACCCTTTTTAACACCGTAAGAGGCTTTACTGATCGCTTTTGCGGGAGTAAGGATGTTGTAGGCCAATCCCATATAGGCTATAAAGGAGGAGGCATCAAGGGTTTTGTCGATCAACACCATTTTTCCACCGAACCATAATAATACCCCTATTACCAAAATCCCTAGGAATTCCCCTGTTGGGGAGGCCAGGTTTTGCCTATTGAGCAATTTATTGGAGAAATCAAAAAAGCGATACGTAGACGCATTAAAGTTTTTCTGGAACTTGGATTCCGCATTAAAAGCCTTAATGACCCTTAGCCCCCCTAAGGTTTCCTCCACAATGGATAGAAATTCCCCGGACTCTTTCTGGACCCGGTCCGATTTCTTTTTTAATGATTTTCCAATTCTGGAAATGATCATGCCTGCCAAAGGAATAAAAATAAATACGAAAAGGGTTAGCTTGGTACTGATGCCAAACATGATTATTATGGTAAATATAATGGTAAGCGGTTCCCTAACTATCAATTCTAAAACGGAAAGAAAGGAATGCTGAATTTCCAACACATCGGAGGTAATCCTAGCTATTACATCCCCTTTCCTCTTTTCTGAATAGTAAGAAATAGGCAGCTCTACAATTTTCTTGTACATTTTGTTCCTGATATCCTTTAATACCCCATTCCTTAGAAAAGTGATATAATACATGGCCAGGTAATTGAAGAAATTCTTCATTAGGAATAGGATCAATACCAATCCAATGACCAATACCAGTCCTTTCATTTCATCATTACCCGAATAAGCCGTAACCTTGAAATTGATATATTCCTGTAAATAATCCTTTAAATGACCCAAATCTGTATAAGTGGGTTCTTCGAAAACCTTTTTATCCTGTTTAAAGAGCACATCCAACATTGGGATCAGGGCAGCAAAAGACAGGGCGCTAAAAAGTGCATAAAGAATATTAAAGAATATATTTAAGTAGCCATATTTCTGATAAGGTTTGGCAAACCGTAGGATTTTTTTAAAATACTCCATTAATTGAGTTTCAGTTCTTTTAAGATTCTGTTGATCTTTTGTTCCAATTGGGCATCTACCTTTTTAAAATCACTTGCCTTATCCAGGGGCGCATTGATGCTGAAATAGAATTTTATTTTAGGTTCCGTTCCGCTGGGTCTGGCGGCCATAATAGTACCGTCCTCCGTGGTATAGATCAATACATTGGATTTAGGTATGTCGATAGTTGTAGTCTCACCTGTCACCATATTTTTTTTGGTGGATGTATTATAATCGTCTACAAAAATAACCTTGGACCCGTCTATGGATTGTACAGGGTTGTTCTTATAATCTATCATCATCTGTTTTATTTCCTGGGCCCCAGTGATTCCCTTTTTGGTCAAGGAAACCAATTTCTCCTTATAAAAACCAAAATCTACATAGCAATCTATCAAATCCTCGTAGAAAGAACTGCCATTGGCTTTGGCATTAGCGGCAATTTCACAAGCCAAGAGGGTAGAGGTAACGGCATCCTTGTCACGAACAAAATCGCCCACCATAAATCCAAAACTTTCTTCCCCACCACCAACAAAGTGCTGATTTGGAAAATCCTTGATCATTTTAGCGATCCACTTGAATCCTGTTAGAGCAGTCTTGCACTCTACACCATAGGCATCTGCCAGGGCAGGCATCATAGGGGTGGATACAATGGTGGAGGCTATAAATTCATTGCCTTCCATTCCTTGGGTCTTTCGCTGATCCAATAAAAATTTGGTCATAAGCACCATGGTCTGGTTCCCGTTCAACAATTCCATTTTGCCCTCAAGGTTTCGTACTGCGATGCCCAATCGGTCACTATCTGGATCGGTACCTACTACCATATCCGCCCCAATCTCTTCGGCCTTTTCTATCGCCATGTTCAAGGCCTCAGGTTCTTCTGGGTTTGGTGATTTAACTGTTGGAAAATTTCCATCAGGTACCGCCTGCTCTTCAATAATGGTCACATTATTGTACCCCGCTCTTTTTAAAACTTCGGGGATGGCAGTTATAGAAGTACCGTGTAAAGAGGTAAAAACAATTTTAAAATCGTCCTTACCCTTGGCATTAAAGTTTCCATTTTTTACAGATGCTGAGATAAAGGCCTCATCAACCTCTTTGTCTATCAATTGGATCAAGCTCTCATCTGCCTTGAATTTGATATCCTCGAAAGATAATTTATTGATCTCTGAGATAATTTCCCCATCCTGAGGGGGTACAATTTGTCCTCCATCTGTCCAATACACCTTATATCCATTGTATTCCGGTGGATTATGGGATGCTGTTAAGACGATGCCCGCATGGCAGTTCAAATATTTTACTGCGAAGGATAGGGCAGGGGTAGTCCTTAATTCAGAGAATAAGAATACCTTAATGCCGTTGGCTGCAAATACATCTGCCACCGTTTTGGCCAAGGTGTCGCTATTGTGTCTGCAATCATAGGCGATCACTACTTTTAGGTCCTCATTTGGGTACGCCTTTTTAAGATAGTTGCTCAATCCTTGGGTGTTTTTCCCCAAGGTATATTTATTGATCCTATTGGTGCCAACGCCCATTACGCCCCTCATACCTCCCGTACCAAATTCCAGGTCCTTATAGAACCTGTCCTTTAGTTCTTCAGTATTTGTCTGTATAAGATTTTCTATTTCTTTTTTAGTATCGGCATCAAAAAAATCGGTTAACCAACTTTTTGCGGTGTTGAGTATGGAGTCCATGTGTTTATTACTATTTTAAGGTGTATTTAAAATTACAAAGAATATTGCTTTAATCTTTGGTAAGGTTCAATTCTTCTAAGATGGTATATCGGGTTTCGTTCTTTCGGGTTCGTACCATTATTTCACCAAGGAAACCAGCTAAAAATAACTGGGTACCTATGATCATGGCGGTTAAAGAGATAAAGAACTGTGGGCGTTCGGCAATCAGTCGCCCTGTTGGGTGAATAAAAAGTTTGTCAATCCCAAGGTAGGTTGCAAAGCCAAGGCCAATGATGAACATAATTACTCCGAGGGCTCCAAAAAGGTGCATGGGGCGTTTTCCAAATTTTGATACAAACCATATCGTGATTAAATCAAGAAATCCGTTGATGAATCGTTCCATGCCAAATTTTGTTTTTCCATATTTTCTGGCTTGGTGCTGCACTACTTTTTCCCCAATCTTGGAAAATCCAGCACTTTTGGCCAAAACTGGAATGTACCGGTGCATTTCACCGGAAACCTCAATATTTTTTACCACCTCCTTCTTGTAGGCTTTCAGACCACAATTAAAATCGTGTAGTTTTACCCCAGAGGTTCTTCTCGCTGCCCAATTGAACAACTTGGATGGCATGTTTTTGGAGAGAATGGAATCATATCTCTTTTTTTTCCATCCCGAGACCAGATCATAATTCTCCTCTTTGATGAGTTTGTATAATTCGCTGATTTCTTCCGGGTTATCCTGTAAATCGGCATCCATGGTAATGATCACATCACCTTTTGCAGCTTTAAAACCAGCGTGTAAGGCTTGCGATTTACCAAAGTTTTTTAAAAAACGAATCCCTTTTACACAAGGGTTTTTTTGGGAAAGTTCCGAGATGATATCCCAGGAAGTATCGGTGCTTCCATCATCTATAAAGAGAATTTCATATAAAAAATGATTGGATTGCATCACTTGCACAATCCAATCATGTAGTTCTTTTAGTGATTCTTCTTCGTTAAGTAAGGGAATTACTATGCTTATATTCATTTGGTACCGCTGAGAATAATTTCAAAAGTACAAATTACTGATTAGTTTCTGTCTTTTTTAGAATTAATGCGGGAATTAATGAATATATAAATCCAAATACTATACTGAACAGTAAACCGAACATGATCTGCATCATGGGAGTTCTGAATGATTCTCCCATTTTAAGTTGGGCATCGATCTGATCACTGGTCATTCCGGCCTCCATCAAGGTGCCCTTTTGGAATTCGATAGCCTTGTCCATCATTTCTGGATCTATGACCCCTTGCATTATTTGATTCATGATGATCCCTATAACACCTGCCACCAAGCTGATGCCGACACCAACTTTTAGCCCTTGGCCGAAGGACATAAAGCCGTTGTTTGCCTTTTTAAACTGTATCATGCCCAATACAACTACCGCCAGGGAGAGAATAACCGTAACCCCAATGACCATTCCGCCACCCTGGTAATGCATATCCATGGAATAAAGCATTAAAACGAAGACTACACTTATACCTCCTAATAAGGCTCCGTAATTCAAAGCAAATTTCCCTGTGGTTGGTTTATTATTTTCCATTTTTCTATAGTTTTATGGTTGTTTGCTATTAGTTGTAAATCATCTATTTTTGTTACAAATAATAATTGTTTTTTTATTTTGATTTTTTTTTCGATTTAAATTGTTGTTTTCGGAAAAATCCTTAAATTTGCAGTTCTAAAAATTGAGAGTATCTAAGTTTTTTTACCATGAAGAAAGGAATACACCCAGAGAATTATAGATTAGTAGCTTTTAAGGATATGTCTAACGAAGATGTGTTTCTTACTAAATCTACAGCAGAGACCAAAGAAACTTTGGAAGTTGATGGTGTTGAATATCCAGTTGTGAAAATGGAAATTTCAAGAACATCGCACCCATTTTATACCGGAAAGGCAAAATTGGTGGATACTGCTGGTCGTATTGACAAGTTTAAAAACAAATACAAGAAGTTCAGCAAAGAGTAAATTTTTGCATTACAATTTATATAGTCACGCCCCGATGTTCATCGAGGCGTGACTTTTTTTATTTTTACAAAAAAACAAACCATGAATTATATTCTTTTCGACGGTACGGTACGAAATGCATTGTTGCCGTTTACCTTTACAAGGCCAGTAGCAGAAATCAGAGTCGGAATTTTGACCATAAGGGAAAAGTGGGAAAAATTCTTGGGTTTCACCACTACGACCATTACCGAAGAATACCTGTCCGAAAAGTATCCCATGGTGGAACTGGAAGAAAATATTTTAATTAACGCTTCCTTTTTGCCCAACGAGGCCTTGGTGGAAATGGTGAAAAACCTAAAGCCTAACGAGGCTATCTTCCAAAAGGAGGAAATTATTGCCTTTTATTCACTGGAATCACAAGAAGATCCTGATTTTTCTAAATACAGGGTAATTGAATATGAAGGTGACATTTTGAGAATAGAACATACCTGGGATATATTTTCCAAAAATGGAAAGGCTATGGAAGCCGATTTCAAAATATTGACCGAAGGCAGAAAAAGTGCTCCCATCTCGAAAACAAATACTGTTTTTAATCCAAATAACATATTCTTGGAAGAAGGTGCCAAGGTAGAGTGCAGCATACTTAATGCCAATGATGGACCAATTTATATTGGGAAGGATGCGGAGGTTATGGAAGGCTGTATCATAAGGGGCGGTTTTGCCCTTGGAGAACATGCGGTTGTTAAAATGGGCGCCAAGATATATGGTCCTACCACGGCCGGACCGCATTGTCGCATCGGAGGAGAGGTAAACAATTCTGTTCTTTTTTCCTATTCCAATAAGGGTCATGACGGGTTTCTCGGAAATGCTGTTTTGGGAGAATGGTGCAATATTGGAGCTGACTCAAATAATTCCAATTTGAAAAATAATTATGAGCCCGTTCGCTTGTGGAGCTATGAGACAGAGGGATTTGCAAAAACTGGACTTCAATTTTGCGGTTTAATGATGGGTGACCACAGTAAGTGCGGTATCAATACCATGTTCAATACCGGAACTGTGATCGGAGTAAGTGCGAATATTTTTGGATCGGGATTTCCAAGAAATTTTGTCCCTAGTTACAGTTGGGGAGGTGCTTCCGGTTTTACGACCTATCTGCCCAAAAAAGCCTTTGAGACCGCCAGAATAATGATGGAAAGAAGGGGGGTTGAATTCGATGAAATAGAGGCCGATATTTTAAATCACGTTTTTGAGGAAACAAAAAAATGGCGTAAGGATTAAAAAGACTTACTTATCTAGTTGACTATAGCACTGTTTTACAAAACAGACATTTGTTGGTATATTTGCATGCCTAAAAGTTCTAACCTCTTGTTAGGGTGATTTAATTTGAATATTGGGCAGATTATAAGAATTGGACCATGAAAAAGAAAGTAGCATTTTATACGTTGGGTTGTAAACTTAACTTTTCAGAGACATCAACCATTGCCAGAGGTTTTGAAGATGAGGGCTTCCAGCGTGTAGACTTTTCTGAAATGGCCGATATGTATGTGATCAATACGTGTTCGGTAACAGAAAATGCTGACAAACGGTTCAAGAATATTGTAAAACAGGCCCAGAAGGTGAATCCTGATGCCTTTGTAGCAGCTATTGGCTGCTATGCACAATTGAAACCAGAACAGCTTGCTGCTGTAGATGGTGTTGATCTGGTCTTAGGGGCTACCGAAAAATTCAAGATTACTGATTACATCAACGACCTTTCTAAAAATGATTTTGGAGAAATACATTCTTGCGAAATAGAGGATGCAGATTTCTACGTAGGGAGTTATGCCATTGGCGATAGGACCAGGGCGTTTTTAAAGGTGCAGGACGGCTGTGATTATAAATGTACCTATTGCACCATCCCTTTGGCACGGGGTATTTCAAGAAGTGACACCCTGCAAAATGTATTGGATAATGCGGCAGAAATATCTGCTCAAGGCATTAAGGAAATTGTCTTAACAGGGGTGAATATTGGGGATTATGGAAAAGGTGAATTTGGAAACAAAAAGCACGAGCATACGTTTTTAGATCTCGTAAAGGCCTTGGATACCGTAGAAGGGATTCATAGGCTACGGATTTCATCTATTGAGCCAAATTTGCTCAAAAATGAAACTATAGATTTCGTTTCCAAGAGCAATACTTTTGTTCCCCATTTTCATATTCCATTGCAAAGTGGGAGTGATGCCATCTTGAAATTGATGAGAAGAAGATACCTCACCAACCTTTACATAGATCGTGTCGCCCAAATAAGAAGAACAATGCCCGATGCATGTATTGGGGTAGACGTTATTGTTGGATTTCCCGGAGAGACAAATGAGCACTTTTTGGAAACCTACCATTTTTTAAATGAATTGGATATTTCTTACCTGCACGTGTTCACGTATTCTGAAAGGGATAATACCGTAGCTGCGGAAATGGAGGGAGTGGTTCCTAAAAATGTTCGCAACAAGCGCAGTAAGATGCTGAGGGGCCTATCCGTTAAAAAGAGACGCGCTTTTTATGAGAGTCAAATTGGGACCCATAGGACTGTATTGTTTGAAGGGGAGAACAAGGAAGGATATATTCAAGGGTTTACAGAGAACTATGTAAAAGTAAGAACACCTTGGGATCCAGCATTGGTGAATACGCTGTGCGATATACGCCTTACTGAAATTGATGAAGAGGGAATGGTTCGTTTTGAGTTTGTAGCATCGGAAGTAAGTATATAAAAAAAGCCTCTCATCTGAGAGGCTTTTTAATTTTTTAAATCCGAATTCCAACGGGTAGCATTTCTTTATACTGCCTGTTTTTTCTTAAAAATCCTGCGATTTCCGGACTTGTGGGAACCACCCTTAAGTTATTCTCTTGGATGTTGTTCAAAACAGCTTTAATAAAATCTTCCTTAAAGCCCTCTTTCGTAATCTCTTCTGGGATTACTAATTTTGTCAAAAAAACTTTACGCTCTTGTGAAGAATACTCAATTTTAGCTAATTTACCGTCAACTGTAGTTTCAAATTGGCGCAAGAAGCTATTGTCCTTAATTAATACTTCATTCATATAGTGTGATATTTAATTGCGTAAGAATGTAATTGTGAAGTTTTCAAAATTGCTTCAAATTAATTGTGTTAAAATCAATATTGGGAATGAAAAATTAGTATTGCGGCAACAAAAGTACGAAAATTTTAGCTAAATTCCTAGCTTATTATTCACAAGCAAGGATAAGCCACGACTTATGATCCATGTATATTTTATGCCAGGTATGGCAGCTAATTCTTCCATTTTCAATCAGATCAATTTGCCCTCCGATACTTTTGAACAACATGTATTGGACTGGTTTGTTCCGGATAAGGGGATGAGCCTATCGGATTACGCCTTGGCAATGTGTTCTAAGATAGAGCATAATGATGTTGTTTTGGTTGGCGTTTCATTTGGAGGAATGTTGGTCCAGGAAATGGCTAAGCATATTTCGGTAAGAAAGGTGATAGTAGTGTCGAGTGTTAAACGAACCACAGAGCTTCCAAAGCGCATGGTTTTTGCCAAATACACCGGAATACATAAGTTGTTGCCTACGGGTTTGGTGAACAATGTTGAGCTATTGGCAAAATATGCCTTTGGAGAAACCGTGACAAAAAGATTGGAACTATATGAGCAGTATCTCTCCGTTAGGGACAAGTACTACATAGATTGGTCCATAGATCAAATTGTAAATTGGAAGCAAAATGAATGTCCACCAAATGTGGTGCATATTCACGGAGAAAAGGATAACGTGTTTCCTATTCATCACATTAAAGATTGCATTAAAGTAAAAAATGGAACGCATACCATGATCATTCATAGATATAGGTGGTTTAATGAGCACTTACCTAAAATTATTTTAGAAAGTGGACGTTCTATTTAATACCTTTAATACATTAAATAAATACTAAGAGAAGGATTATGAAAATACTAAAAAATGGATTGATGTTGGTTGGAATGCTTTGTGTTATAAGCAGCTTGATATTTGCGGTCCAGAACACAATGGGCAGTTCCTCAAATGGTTCAAACGACCAGGCGTCCAACGAAGGAGAAGGCGCTAATTCTTATAAATATAAAGTTAGGGCCATTGATATTCCAGCGGACTTAAATTTTGCCGATGAAAGCGTTCCTGTGGATGATCCGGAGGTAATGGAGCGCATAGATAGGGAGTTCTTGGTAAACACGTATTGGCAATCCAATGCCCTATTGCTTATGAAAAGGGCCAATAAATACTTCCCCATTATAGAGCCAATTTTAAAGAAAAACGGGATTCCTGATGATTTTAAATATTTGGCAGTCGCGGAAAGCGGATTGCAAAATTTGATCTCTCCTGCAGGGGCAACTGGATTTTGGCAAATAATGAAGGGTACGGGAAAGGATTTTGGATTGGAGATCAATGATAATGTGGATGAGCGGTATCATTTGGAAAAATCAACCGAGGTGGCCTGTAGATATTTAAAAAGTTCGAAAGCTAAATTTGGAAGTTGGACCCTGGCTGCCGCTTCTTATAATGCAGGACCTTACGGAATTAAAAAATATCAGGGGGTACAACAGGTAGATGCCTACTATGATCTTTTACTAGGGGAAGAAACTGGCCGATATGTATTTAGAATTTTGGCTATTAAGGAGATATTGTCCAATCCGGAAAAATATGGCTTCGAAATAGGGAAGGAAGATTTATATACTTCGGTACCAACCTTTACTGTTGAAGTTGACACTCCTGTTGCTAATTTCGCTGATTTTGCACAAGACTACGAAATCAATTATAAAATTCTTAAGAGACACAACCCATGGTTGAGGGAGGCCCATTTAAACAATGGAACCAAAAAGAAATACGTAATAGAAATCCCTAACAAAGGTTATTATAAGGTTTCCAAATAATGTATGCTTTTATAAAGGAACACCTCTGGCAAATTTTATTGGGAATCAATTATTTATTGGTCATTTTTTTCTCAATATTTATTGTTTTAAAGAATAGCCACCCAATACGAACCCTTTCTTATTTATTTGCCTTGGCGGCCTTACCCTTTCTTGGGTTATTGGTCTATTATTTTTTTGGACAAGATTACAGGAAACATAAGATTTTCGAAAAGAAATCGGTAATCGACAGCGCTAAACTTAAGGAATGGAGGGAGTCTTTTGAGTTCACCCGTAAAGAAAATAAGGAATTCGAGGAGGAGTTTGGAGAAGGGGTTTTTAAAATTTATAAGCTTCTCCAAAATAATGAGAAAGCCGTGGTCACCTTCAACAACAAGGCCGACATATTGATCAATGGTGAACAAAAATTCAAATTACTATTAAAAGACTTAAGGGCTGCCGAATCCCATATCCACATGGAATATTTTATCATAGTGGACGATGAACTCGGAAAGCAAATCTTGGATATCCTGTGTGAAAAGGCAAAACAAGGGGTGGAGATCAGACTTATTTATGATGATGTGGGCAGTAATATATCATCCAAAATAAAGCGTAGATTAACGGATAGTGGGGTGGAACACCATGCTTTTATGCCAGTAATATTTACTAGGTTCACCAGTAAATTTAATTATCGCGATCACAGAAAAATAGTTGTTGTAGACGGTAAGGTGGGTTATGTAGGCGGAATTAACCTTGAGAAAAAATATGACAATAGCTTTAAAAACAAGATTTTTTGGCGAGATACCCATCTTAGGCTGGAAGGAGACGCTGTTGGCTCACTACAAGCCACATTTCTTTTAAATTGGGATTTTGTCTCCGATTCGAAGCTTGATATTAAAAAGCTGATTTCAAAACCATTAAAAGAAGCAAAGAGCACTACCGCCGTACAGATTGTATCCAGTGGTCCCGACACGGATTGGGCCAGTATCATGGAAGCATTGTTTTCGGCCATCAATTCTGCCAATGAATATATTTATATCACCTCCCCTTATTTGATCCCAAATGCCGAAATATTGGCAGCACTGACCACGGCTTCCAGAAGTGGAGTTGAAGTAAAATTTATCATTCCCAAAGATTCTGATTCATGGGCGGCAAAATATGCCACCGATTCATACATAGAGCAGTTTTTGGACTCAGGGATTGAGGTGTACCGATATACCAAAGGTTTTGTTCATGCCAAAACAATTGTTATTGACGACAACATTAGCAGTATAGGCACCGCCAATCTTGATTATAGGAGCTTTTCAATCAACTTTGAGATAAATGCAATGCTTTACGACACCAAAATATCATCTAAAATGAAAAAGATATTCATAGAGGATTTGAAGGACTGCGAAATAATAGATGTGGAACGATGGAAAAACAGGCCCCTTAGCAAGAAACTCAAGGAGTCTTTTAACAGGCTGTGGGCCCCATTGCTCTAAATCTTCTTCATTTGCTGTTGCATCATTTTAATCTGATCCGTCAGCATATTCTGTTTGTCCAATTTTTTGGCTTCGTTCAATAACATGGTGGCCTCCCTTTTACGACGTTTTTGCATAGCGATACCTGCAAGGCTTAGTTTTGCCATGGCCACATCATAATCCATAGTTAATCCCAATTTTAAAGCCTTTTTGAAATACTTCTCTGCTTGGGTCAGGTTGGTCTGTGAAAAAAGGATGCCGTGTAAGTAGTTGTAGTATCCTTGTTGTTTGGTGGTAAGGGCAGCTTCTGGGTTTTTAATCTTGTCCAGCCATTTTTGAGTACCTGCCATATCTTGTTTACGCATTCTTAGGAACGCAAGGAGTATCATTTCATTTCTGAAATAAAGAAATATGAAAATAGTGGATAGTAATATTAAAAAGATTCCATTACCAATATTTCCTTCTATAAATTGATAGATGGCATAAGCAATGATTAATCCGGCGATGATAAGTTTGAAAATTTTGTTGAACATGATTTACTCGTTAATTAATTCGTAGGTAACTTTTGATTTTATTGTTGTTGGTATCTTTTGATCGCTCATCTGGACCATTACGGAAGCCCCTTTGGATACTCCCTCCACATTCATTTTAGAAATAAATCCAGTAGTCCTATTGGTCGTGATCGTTGTGTTTTGTGTCCCTGTAAGGTTCATAGTGCTTGCAGGTTCCACCACATTCATCGTAACTACTGCCTTCCCGGTAATGGTGGCCGTTTTAGATGTTAACCCTTTCAAGGTCCACACGGTAGATGCTGCCAACTTTCCGCTATATTCATTTTGCCATGTATCTCCCACTTTTATTTTTTTGTCGGGATAGATATAGGTCATTTGTTTATAGCTATTGGAAAGAGCCTCTGATCCGAATTCTTGTTGTAATGATTTTTTCATCAATTTTAATGAAAAATCGTCTTTTAATCCAGACGCCGCTGTCATTTTAGTGACCAAGGCATCACCCCCTTTAACCTCAAGGATGTCCCCATTTTTAGCAAGGGTCATTTTAACGGGGCTATTGAGTATACTATTAAAAATACTGGATTGCATGTCGCCTGGAATCACTTCTTTTGCCTTTAC